>NZ_JABAIW010000052.1:0-35288 GCF_014231265.1 Clostridium sp. DJ247
GGGCGAGGAAATACCCTACAAATTAATTCTAGTGCAGTTATGTCAGATGGAACCTCACAAGATGTAACATCAAGTACCGTTTGGAGTACTAGCAATGTAAATCTAGCTACTGTAAATGCTAGTGGCTTAGTGACAATATTGAATACTGTAACTAGTGGAACCGTATATATTCGAGGAACTTATAACGGTAAGGGAACAGCAACAACCATAACTATTCAAACTCCATAACATAGCTTGTCAATGAAGTTGCAAATCTCTGTAAGGGGTTAAGCACATAGCCCTCAACTTAATATATCTAGTTAATAAAACTTTTTAATAAAAAAGAGGATTATCCCGTATATAGGGTAATAATCCTCTTTTTTTAATTTTAAATGACATATAATTATATATAACAAGAAATCAATGAAAACATATTGATATGATGAGTAAAAGAATAAGGCAACTATTAAGAATATTTCTTTTGTTATTTTTATTAAATTTAAAAAGTCAATACTAACCTCACTAAAATAATTAGTCTTATAATAACATGGCTTGAGGAAAGAGTTTAGATCTTATTTTTATTGTTTGTTTATAAGGAATATGATAGAATTTTAGTATAGATATGTGAATTTATAGGTTACTTTATATAACAAGATAATCTCATTCTATACTTTTATTATATAGTTTATAGGTAAACATTTTAATTAACGTATCTATAAGTAAAATATACTAAGTGAAAAAGGCAAATCATGGGAAACTATGAGACGCAAAGCCAAGGACCTGAACCACAACGATTGTAATTTATGTGGATGGTAGCCGGTTGCCACAAGGAATCATGGTTTTTATCTATGAGCCTTGTTTGAGGTTCATTTTTTACCTATTTCCCTTTTTCGCAATGAAAGGTAGGGTCACATTATGAAAAAACGCTTTTGTATCAAGTTCTTATTTTCAGTATCGTTGTTTTTTGTATTTCAGTTGATGTTTTCTTCGACAAGTGCATTGGCATTAACTACAAATAGCAATATATTGCCTCCAAGCAACCTGGCCTTCCAGCTCATAACATCGGATGATGTAAAGCTTACTTGGAGTTCTGTATATGGAGCTAATGGTTACAATGTGTATGGAATTACTGACGGACAACTGAAACTACTTGGAACCACAACATCGCCAACATCTACAACTTATACTTTTAATAACCTTCCAGAAGGTTCATACACTTATGTTGTATCAACGCTAAGCGCAGATGGTGAATCAGGGCCGTGTGCTCCGATTAATGTTAACATTGTCTATCCTGACATGGTGGCACCGACAACCTTGACTAATACGTTCCAAAATGGTAACGATATTATTTTAAACTGGTCGGCATCCCAATATGCTCAGACCTATAATATCTATGAAATTATGGAAGATGGACAAAAGACATTGGTAACTTCTGTAACAGGACGTACATACACTATAACTAATGCAGCTGCAGGGACTCACACTTATACAGTTTCAGCTGTAAATTCTTTGTACGGCGAATCACCAATTTCAGTTCCTCTGCAAGTGGATGTGGTTTTCCCCACAATGGCAGCTCCTAGCAATGTCACATATAAGATTCAAAATGGTAACGATGTGATATTGACTTGGGGAGCAGTTACCTACGCTAACAGTTACAAGGTTTATGAACTGATTGATGGACAAGAAGTTCTTAAAGCCACAGTTACTTCCGGAACTGCAACGTTATCCAATGTACCGATTGGTGATCATACCTATGTTGTTCATTCGGTAAGTACACGTTTTGGTGAATCATCGGAAGGAAGCCAAGTTTTACTTACTGTGGATGTACAAACTATGCAGGCACCTACAAATTTGACTTATAGCCTGACTAACGGTACTGACATTACTCTGAAATGGGGAGCTGTTACCTATGCAACGGCATATAATGTCTATCAAATTATAGATGGGCAAAAAGTCTTAAAAAGTACGGTGACAGGGACAAACGTTACATATACCAACTTGCCCGTTGGTGATTATGTCTACGAAGTTCATTCTTACAGTGACCGCTTTGGTGAATCCCCAGAAGGAAGCCAAGCTTCCATTGCTTTGGGTGATGTGACAATGGCCCCACCAAGTAATTTCGCTTATACCATTAATAATGGTAATAATATAGTCTTAACTTGGGGAAGCGTGCCAAATGCCACAAGCTATAAGATATATCAGGTCACGAATGGTCAAAAGGTTTTGAAAAGTACGGTGACAGGAACAACTGTAACATATGCTAACATGCCCGCTGGCGACTACAGCTATGAAATTCATTCTTACTCAACTAGCCTTGGAGAGTCATCTGAAGGAAGTCAACTTGTATTCACATTGGTTTTGCCGATCATGCAGCCACCAGCGAATTTGGTACAAACAATTAAAAACGTCACAGACTTAACTTTGAGCTGGGAAGCATCTTCCTATGCCTCTAGCTATAAAATCTATCAAATTGTTAATGGACAAAAAGTTTTAAAAAGTACAGTAACTGGAACAACCATTACGTACACTAACATGACACCGGGAGACTATACCTTTGAAGTTCACTCTTACTCTACTAGGTTTGGAGAATCGGTGGAAGGAAGTACCCTGGTAATGACTCTAAATGGAGAGACAATGCAACCACCAACAAATCTAACCTACAGCATTGTAAATGGTAATGATATCACCTTGAAGTGGACAGCAGCGACCTATGCAACAAGTTATAAAATTTATCAGGTGATTGATGGACAAAATGTATTAAAGAAAACAGTGACTAGTACATCTGTAACTTTTACTGATATGCCTGGTGGTGATTACCACTATGTTGTTACTTCGGTGTCTACGCTTTTAGGTGAATCTCCAAGTGGGGCAGAAGTTACTTTATCTTTAGTTCCGCCAACTATTACAGCACCGAGCAATCTCACATACAAGATTCAAAATGTCAATAGTGTAGTATTGAATTGGGCAGCAGTTACTTATGCTAACAGTTACAAAGTCTATGAGTTGATTGACGGACAAGAAGTTCTCAAAACTACAGTTGCTTCTTTAACTGCAACGCTATCAAATGTACCAGCTGGTGATCACACCTATGTTGTTCACTCTGTAAGTACCCGTTTTGGCGAATCAAAGGAAGGAAGTCAAGTTTCTCTAACTTTAGAGCAGCAGGTGATGGAAGCACCAACAAACCTGACTTATAGTATTGCAAATGGAAATGATATTACGTTGAAGTGGACAGCAGCGTTAAATGCAACCAGCTACCAAGTTTATCAAGTAATTGATGGACAAAAGGTATTGAAAAAAACAGTGACTGGTACATCTGTAACTTTTACAAATATGCCAGCTGGTGATTATGACTATATTGTTACTTCAGTGTCTACGATTTTGGGTGAGTCTCCAAGCGGAGCGGAAGTTACTTTATCCTTAGTTCTTCCAACGGTAGCAGCTCCAAGTAACCTCATATATAAGATTCAAAATGTAAACAGTGTAGTGTTAACATGGGAAGCAGCTACTTACGCTAGTAGTTACAAAGTTTATGAGTTAGTTGATGGACAGGAAGTTCTTAAAACTGCAGTTACTACCTTAACTGCAACGTTATCAAATGTACCAGCTGGTGATCACACCTATGTTGTTCATTCAGTAAGTACTCGTTTTGGTGAATCACAGGAAGGAAGTCAGGTTTCATTGACTATAGAGCAACAAGTAATGATGGCACCGACAAACCTTACCTATAGTATTACAAATGGAAATGATATTACCTTACAATGGACAGCAGCATCATATGCAACCAGTTACCAAATCTATCAAGTTATTGATGGACAGAAGGTATTGCAAAAAACAGTGACTAGTACATCTGTAACCTTTACCAATATGCCAGCTGGTGATTATGCCTATGTTGTTACTTCGGTATCTACGAGATTTGGGGAATCCCCAAGTGGAGCAGAAGTTACTGTATCTTTAGTCCCTCCAACTATGACAGGTCCTAGCAATCTTGCATACAAGATTCAAAATGGTAATGATGTGGTATTGACATGGGGAGCAGTTACTTATGCTAATAGTTATAAAGTTTATGAGTTAGTTGATGGACAAGAAGTTCTAAAAACTACAGTTACTTCCTTAACTGCAACGTTATCAAATGTATCAACTGGTGATCACACCTATGTTGTTCACTCAGTAAGCACTCGCTTTGGCGAATCCCAGGAAGGAAGCCAACTTTCTTTGACTATGGATTACGTAGAGATGATGGCACCAAATAATTTGACGTATAGCATTGCCAATGGAAATGATATTACACTTAAATGGAGTTCTGTAACTTATGCCACAGCATATAAAGTATATCAGGTTAAAGATGGACAAAAATCCTTAGTAAAAACCTTGACTGGTACATCCGTAACCTCTACTAATATGCCAGCAGGAGACTATACTTATGAAGTTAACTCTTACAGCGATAGATTTGGTGAATCTACTACAGGAAGTATAATAAACTTCACCTTAATTTGGCCAGTGGTGCAGCCACCACTTTTGAAAGATACTATTTATAATGTTAATAATATTACCTTATCCTGGCAAGCAGTTAACTGGGCAAATGAATATCGTGTTTATGAAGTAAAGGGCGACACTCGACAATTGCTTTACAAAGGAACAGCGTTGAGTTACAAAATGTTTAATATATCAGAGGACACTCACAACTATGAAGTAACTGCATATAACACACGATTTGGAGAATCTGCTCCTTCAAACAGAATTACTGAAATAATTATTTATCCAGATATGCAGCCTCCAGTGGCAAATTTAAAGCTTTTGGATCCAACCACTGCTTCGATTTCTTGGAATTTTATAACCTACGCTAATGGTTATAATGTGTACGAGATTATAGATGGTAAACCAGTATTACTAACAGAAAATTTAAATAATCTTTCTTATCAAGTCAATAATCTGTCTTATGCAGATCACCAATATTATGTTACTTCCTTCAGTAACTCCTTTGGTGAATCGCAACCATCGAACATTGTTGTAGCAAAACTAATTGTTGATACTGAGCCACCAGTAACAACTGCTAATGCACCGATTAATTGGATAAACAAAAGGTTGTTAGTTGTTAACTTATCTGCAATTGATAAAGAGACTGGTGTTGCAAATACGTATTACTCTCTAAATGATAATACTTTTACAGAAGGTACTTCTATTACAGTAGACAAAGAAGGCGTTAACAAAATCTCCTTCTATTCTGTTGACAAAGTAGGAAATAAAGAAACAGTACAAACAATCTACGTGAAGATAGACAAAACAGCGCCAGTAACTACGTCCAATGCACCAACAACTTGGTCCAAGGAAGATGTTACAGTAAATTTAACAGCAACGGATGCACAAAGTGGTGTAGATAAAACCTTGTATTCCATTGATGGTTCTGATTATTTAGAAGGTACATCATTCACGTTAAAAGATGAAGGCATTCACAAAATCAGTTTCTACTCAGTTGATGCAACAGGTAATACTGAACCAGTGAATACATTAGAAGTGAAGATAGATAAGACAGCACCAGTTACTACTTCAAATGCACCAACAACTTGGTCAAAGGAAGATGTTACTGTAAACTTAACAGCAACAGATGCACAAAGCGGCGTTGCTAAAACATTATATTCCATTGATGGTTCTAATTACTTGGAAGGTACTTCCTTCACTATACAAGATGACGGTATCCATAAAGTAACTTTCTATTCAGTTGATGCAGCAGGCAACATCGAATCGGCAAATACAGCTGAAGTGAAGATAGACAGAACAGCACCAGTTACTGCTTCAAATGCACCAACCACTTGGTCAAAGGAAGATGTTACAGTAAACTTAATAGCAACAGATGCACAAAGTGGTGTAGCTAAAACCTTGTATTCTATTGATGGTTCTAGTTACTTAGAGGGTACTTCCTTTACTGTACAAGGTGAAGGTATTCACAAAATCAGTTTCTATTCAGTTGATATAGCAGGTAGTACTGAATCAACAAATACAGTAGAAGTGAAAATAGATAAGACAGCGCCAGTAATTACAATGGATTTAAATAGTGAATATAAACTTGGTGATACACTACAACTAAACTATACTGCAAAAGATAACCTATCAGGTGTGGTTGATGAAAAAATGATAGTTCTTAGCCCAGGCGAAACAACTGGAAAAGTTGTGGAGAATGGTACCGATATACAACTAGACAAGCCAGGTGTTTACAACGTTACTATTACCGTAATAGATGCTGCGGGTCTTAGCACCACTATCCAAAAACAGTTCGTGGTTTATATCCCAGCTACCATGGAAGTAACACCTAAAGTTATTAAAGGCAATAATGGCGTGTTTACCGTTCGTGTTGACTTGCCTTCAGGCTACAGTACCCAAGGTTTTGACCTTAACACCGCAACACTCAACAGCGTAAAGGCTCTAACGAGTAACAATGGATACTACAATCAAGCAAAGCTTGGTCAGTTTAAGTTTGAGCGTTCAGACTTCACTTGGACTCCATCAGATGTTGAAGTTGAGTTCCGCTGTTATGTTAACGGATATCTGGTAGTTGGTCAAACCACAGTTAAAGTTCAAAAATAACATTTTAATTCCAATCCCCCTGCTGTATAGCAGGGGGATTTTTAGTAGCAAGGCATCCCAAGGATTTGCTAAGAACCACAGGGTGTAAAAATTTATTTAACCGACTGGAATTACAGCTACATCCACAAAAGACTAAAATAATAAACTTATGGGGAGAAAAAGTAGGATTTGATTTTCTTGTCTATGACGCAAATACCTACTAATAAAGTAATGACAAGCATGAGAGTAAAGATTAAAGCAGTATTTTCAAAGAAAGAGGTGATGAGCCTCTGACTTACTCTACTGTAAAATTTGTTTAGTAACGCTGAATAATATTATATTATCAAGGGTATGCTAACTTAGAAAAACATAAAGAATGGAGGCGGTAAAAATGAAAGTGGTAGTAACAGGTGCTGCCGGTAAAATCGGACGATGGACTGTCAGAACTCTCCTTGAGGCAGGACATGACGTCATAGCAACTGATAGATTACTGACAGAAGAATCTGCAACCAAGAGCTTTATTCAGAGTGAACTGCGTAACTACGGACAGGTGTGCCAGCTTATTATGCAGGCTGAAGCAGTAGTACATCTTGCCAACATCCCTTCAGATGTCAGAAATACACCTCAAGCTATCTTTGAAAATAATATGTTGGTTAACTTTAACATTCTTGAGGCTTGTAAGGATTTTAACATTCAGAAGCTAGTATGGGCTTCTAGTGAAACTGTTTTTGGATTCCCCTTTACTTCAGAGCAACTTCATTTCGTACCAATAGATGAAGAGCATCCTCTTTTTCCAAGATCCTCCTATGCCATGGCTAAGGTGTTAACAGAGGAGCTTTCAAAAATGTATTATAACCTTGTGAATAAACAGATAGTTGTATTACGCTTTGCTAATATTTATGAGCCAGACGAGTATACCAAGATTCCAGTGATGCATTGGACTGATGAACAAAAAGACAAACAAAAAATGAATGTATGGGCCTACTGTGATGTCCGTGATGCAGCACAAGCCTGCTTACTTGCACTTGAAAAAGATAATTTAGGTAATCAGGTATTCAATATAACTGCTGCTGATACAATAATGCCGGATCTCAGCGCGGATCTCGTTAAAAGATTCTTCCCAGAGGTTCCTTTTAAATATCCTGTTAATGGTAATGAGACTTTGATGTCAATAAATAAGGCGAGACAAGTACTTGGTTATGCACCAAAGTATTCGTGGCGTAACGTATTAAATGAAGATGGTACACCAAAGCCAATGCCTGAGGATCTTTTTGCCCTTGCAAATGTCTGATCATTATTAGCTTTGGAAATTTGATTATAAAACGGGTATAGGAATATTTTTCCTATACCGTTTCTAAATGTTAGAATAAAAATACTATAGATAACCAGATCTTAAATTTAATTTATACGTAGGGATATATTGCCAATGTTGAAGTCACATTTAAATATTTTTTATTAGTCTTAGCGAAAAATTGAGAAAAATCTTAGAACTTTTGATATGGTTGAAAGCCTAAATGGCTTTCAACGAGCGACTTATCAATGGTAATTGATAAGTTGGTCCGAACTGAGGTACGAGTTTATCAAAGTTCTTAGGTTTTTCTCAAATTTGAGCTTTAGACTAATTAAAAATATTTAACGTGACGAAACATGGTAATATATCCCGGAGTATAAATTAAATTTCGGGCGTGGTTATCTATACGTCATTGGATCTAAGCTTATTTTATGATTCATAAGAATTTGATGTAGAGTTTTTTACACCTTCATAGAAATTAGCTACAGATGTATTAATATATGGAGTTAACCATAAGAAACCAACAGCACAATTCTAGCAGTAATGAATAATATAAAAAAACCTAAAAATAAATTGAAATCTACAAATGTTTGGTATACTATATTCTTAGCATACTTTTAACATTAGAGGTGAAACATGAAACTAGAAGTAATAAATAGATTAAAAGGAGACGAAGTACTAGGGAAAAATATATTTACTAATGATGGCAGAGTACTACTAAGAGCTGGTACAAAATTAATCAGCAGCTATATAAATAAAATGCAAGAAATGGGTGTATTCTACGTATATGTTGAAGATGACAGATTAGATGATGTTCAGGTTGAAGACGAAAATATCAGTAGGTTAAAACAAACTACTCTAGAGAGTATGTCAAAAATGATGAAAAATGTTGGTATGATTTCTGATAAAAAGGGTATGTCAGAATATGTAAAAACCGTTGAAGAGCTTATAGATTATATAGCTAGAGATGCAGATATAAATAAAAGTCTATATGACATTCAAACTAGTAGCAACTTGACCTATGTGCACAGCATAGACGTATGCATCATGGCAACATTTATAGGACACGCTATGAAAATGGATACCCTAACAACTAGAGAATTAGGCCTTGCAGCAATACTTCATGATATAGGGAAAACTCAGTTACCTAAAAATATCATAGATAAAAATGGACAACAAATGACTAAAGAAGAGTTACAACAATATAAGGAACATCCTTATTTAGGAGCTATGATGCTGAAGAAAAACGTTAGAATATCAGAGGCTACTCTTAAGGGAGTGCAATATCATCATGAGAGAGTTGATGGTAAGGGGTACCCTTATGGCATGGAAGGAAAGAGTATACCTAAATTTGCACGTATTATATGTGTTAGTGATGTATACGATACTATAACTAATAGCAAGGACTACAAAAAGGCCTTTAGCCCTAATGATGCCTATGAATTGATATTAGCAGGAAGTGGTACCATTTTTGACGAAGAAGTAGTCCAAGTATTTAGAAATGCTTTCTCTGTATATCCTTTAGGTTGTTGTGTAAAACTATCAAATGGAGTAGAAGGATATGTAGTTAGACAAAATCCAAACTTCCCTGATAGACCTGTTATTAGAGTTATATATGATGTAAATACAAAACAAGATATACAGCCTTACGAAATAGATTTAGTAAGCAGCATTAATTTAGTTATAACTTCATTAGTTTAGTAGATATATTATATAGATGATTAGAACTTAAATTTAACTTATACGTAAGTATATATTACTAATGTTGAAGTCACATTTAAATATTTTTTTATTAGTCTTAGCGAAAATTTGAGAAAAACCTTAGAACTTTAGATATGTTTGAGGTACGAGTTTATCAAAGTTCTTAGGTTTTTCTCAAATTCGAGCTTTAGACTAATTAAAAATATTTAACGTGACGAAACATAGTAATATATACGGTCGTATAAGTTAAATTTCGGGCATAGTTATCTATATTTAAATTTTGAAAGTAAAGGTGAGATAAACAGTTATCCCACCTTTTTTTGTTTGTAATTTCAAAATCCATGGTACATTTTAGATATTGGTAGAATATAAATATTATGAACTATTTTTAAGGGAGATTTATTAATGGCTAAACTAAGTCCTAAATTAAGTCCTAAAGAATATAACTTTTCAACTGTAAAAGGTATAACTATGAAGCAATTACAGGAGCACTATAAGCTTTATAATGGATATGTAACAAAAATTAATGAAATATGGAGTAAACCTATAGATGCAAAGCAATATGGAGAAGGAAATGCTACTTACAGTGAAATGAGAAGTCTCAAGCTTGGAGAGACCTTCGCCCTAGATGGAGTAAAGCTTCATGAATTATACTTTGAAAATACTACAGGTGGATTTAATAATCCCAGTGGGGATATTATAAATTTAATTAAAAGGGATTTTAACAGTTATGAAAATTTTATTGAATATTTAAAACAGGTAGGGCTTTCTATGAGAGGCTGGGCTATACTTTCTATAGAGCCTTTGGATAACAAACTTCACATATTTGGCTCAGATGCTCATGATGTAGGCGCAGTGTGGAATGCATTTCCGCTGCTAATCATGGATGTATATGAGCATGCTTACTTCTTAGATTTTGGAACAGACAGAAAGAAATATATAGATGTTTTTATAAATAATATTAACTGGAAAGTTGTAAACAATCGTCTTCGACAATATTCCATGATTAGAACTGTAATGGAGAGCATAAGAAGTAAGGACAAATTATCTTTAGTACCAATATGGAGTCTTCCAGAAGATATTTAAAGCATGAAAAACATTGAAGGAGATATGGCAATGTCTATTAATGATAAGTTAAAAATTATAAAGATATCTTTGAAGGAAGGAGCAGATTCTGCTTTAAAAAAGTCTAAAAACTTCATTGAATGTTCAGACTTGTCATTGTCTATAGCTTCTTGTGAAAAAGAGATATCAGAATTATATGAACAAATAGGAAAGCAAATTTATGATATGTATAAAGATGGTAAGGATAACAATAAAGAGATTGTTAAGCTCTGTGATAAAATAAAAGAAGTGCAAGAAGAAATCACTGAGTTAAGAACTGATATGTTAAAATTAAAGAATAAAAAGAACTGCAAACATTGCAGTTATCTTATAGATAAAAAAGCTCGGTACTGTGAAAAATGTGGTCGAAAACAATAATTTGCTTGTT
The DNA here is from genome assembly GCF_014231265.1 of Clostridium sp. DJ247. Taxonomy (NCBI): domain Bacteria; kingdom Bacillati; phylum Bacillota; class Clostridia; order Eubacteriales; family Clostridiaceae; genus Clostridium; species Clostridium sp. DJ247. The sequence continues at coordinate 11,025 of NZ_JABAIW010000052.1, forward strand.
TAATTTCACCTAGTTGTGGAAAGAATGGTAGTTAAGAACCCAATTTAGGAGGTAAGAAATTGAATAAAGTAATGTTAATTGGTAGACTAACTAAGGATGCTGAAATTGTAAAACTTGAAAATAGTGACAGAGGAGTAATAAAGTTTACTGTAGCTGTAAATAAGAACATTCCAAACAAGGACAAGGAAAATGCAGCAGATTTTATTTCTGTAGCATATTGGAGTAATTATGGAGATAAAATTCAGCCTTATTTAACTAAAGGAAAGCTTATAGGAGTTAGTGGCAAAATAAGCACAAGAAGTTATGTAGCTAATGATGGCATAAAAAAATACATTACACAAGTAGAAGCTGATAACATACAGTTCCTAGAAGTAAAAAAAGAAAATGTGATTTAAATATAAAAATGACCTGTAACACTAACAGGTCATTTTTATATTTGTGTGTTTGTGTGTTAAACATTGACACTATTAGTGATAAACTGATAAAATATAGTTTATAGATGTAGATTTTTATACTATATATTACATATTTTACATATGTATTTTTATAAGTATCTCTTAAAGGTGGGAATTGAATTTGGATAATAATGAAAAAGTATTAATAGGTAAAGAACTTATAGTGAAAATTCAATCAGGGTTGCATACCATAAGACTAACGACTAAGGATAAAAATATAAAGAAAGAAGCAGAAACATTATTAAAGCTGCTAGAAACTGAAACAACTTTTAATAGTCTATCTTTAGAGGAAAAAATTCTTCAGAAGATGAAGGAAACTAAAGGTACAGATCCTGATTTGAACGCAAATCTATATATATTGCATCGTAAATTAGTAAATAAACAAATAAGTGAACAGCAGGCACTTCAGTTATTGGAAATGTATATTAAAACAGAAGTTAATGAAGGTGGATTTTTTTAATAAGATTTATAAATAATCCTAAGACTAATGTAAAGTAGTAGATTAGTTTTAGGTTTTATTTATTATACAATATTATTGTATAATTAGTAATGTATACAAAAAATAAATAATACTAGCTATAGTTATATTATAATCCCTAGGTGTTAATTATAGTTTATAATTATAAGTTTATATCAAGAAAACTAGAACCATAAACGATAATAAAAAGGAACATAATAAATACTTCTTTAGATATGTGATATAATTTTAAAAAATTTCATAAATATCCTTACAAAAGTAAAAGAAAGGAGTGTTTTAGTCTAGTGAATAATAAAAAAATCATACATGTACTTATGAGTAATAAGTTGGCTGCATTAGTTGCTTCTATAGTTATGGCTGCTGCTTTTAACTTTGGAAAAGTACATGCTGCTAATGTAGTAAATAGATATAATGGTGTTGATAGATATGAAACAGCAGCGAAGGTTTGTGAGGACGGATGGCAGGGCAGTTCAGATTATGCGGTTATAGTTAATGGAGAAAACTATCCAGATGCTTTATCAGCAGCACCCTTAGCTAAAAAATATGAAGCACCTATTCTGCTTACAGGAAAAGATATACTAAACCCTTATACATCAGTACAGATTAACAGACTAAATGTAAAAAATGTGTTTTTAATAGGTGGACAAGGTGTTATATCACAAAGTATAGAGGATGCTCTTAAGGCTAGGAGAATAAAAGTAACTAGAATTGGAGGAGCAGATAGGTATGAAACGGATATTCTAGTAGCTCAAAAGCTTGGTAAACCTACAGAAATTGCAGTGATTAACGGCGAAGATTTCCATGATGGTATGTCTATAGCACCTATAGCAGCATTAAAAGGAATGCCTATTATTTTAACTGGTAAGGATTATATACCTAATACTGTTAAGAAGTATTTGCAAGCTAATAAAAAAATTGCTCAAGCCTATGTTATAGGAGGAACTGACCAAATAAGTGATGATGTTATATCCTATATTCCCAGTGCTAAAAGAATAGCTGATGGTGATGTTTACAAAAGGAACGCAGACATAATAAATGCCTTTCAAAATGAAATAAGCACGGGAACTTTATTTTTAGCATCTGCAAAAGATTTTCCGGATTCTCTTGTAGCGGCTTCAGTTGCACCAAAGACTTCATCACCAATTTTATACATAGATAGTCCAATTTCAGATGCTACAACGAACTTTCTAAGATCAAAAATAGTAAACAACATAAAAATTCTAGGTGGTACAGGAGTGGTAGATTATTATACTCAACAAATAGCAGAAGCACTGCCTTTAAATATAGCTTACGTTGATAACTTTACTGATAGTATATGGCAGGGGCAAAAATACACTCCAAGACCTACAATAATTGTAACTGCCAGTGATGGTACTATAAAAGAGGTTCCTGTTACTTGGAATGTATCAAAGGTAAATATAACAAAGCCGGGAATATATACTATAAATGGGAAAGTTGATGGTACATATAGAACAGTATATACTACACTTGTAGTTAAGCCTTTACCAACTAATGTTGCAGATATTTCAAATCAGGTTAACGTGGGAGATACATACTCTCTCCCAACTACGGTAAACGCTAAAATGTCAGATGGTACTGTTAGTACTGTACCTATAACTTGGGATTATGGAGAGGGAGCTCGACAGACTAGTACGCCGGGAATATATACTTTTTACGGTACTGTTGATAAGTATAATAAAAAAGTAAAACTTATATTAACAGTAAAGGATAATGGCAGCGGCAGTGGTAGTGGTAGTGGAAATGCTAACAGCCCATTTGATAATAGCTCTATTGAGATAGTACAAGGGGAAGCATATAAACTTCCAAAGACTGTGCTTGATAAAATTAGTAATAAAAACGTACCTGTAACATGGAATACAACCAGCATTAATACAAGTAAAACAGGTATTATAAATATTGAGGGAACAGTGGCAGGATCTGCATATAAGGCATATTTGACTTTAATAGTAACTCCTAAGATTGTAGATGTGCCACAAATTGTACAAACTGTTGTTCAAGGAACTTATTACTCATTACCAACACAGGTGGATGCTAAGACTTCAGACGGTACAACTATCAGCGTGTCTGTTACCTGGGATACCCCATTCGTAGATCTTGGTACTCCTCAAACATATTATATTAAAGGTACTGTAAATCATTATAAAAACCCAGTTGTATTGGTACTTAAGGTTGTATCTTACTAGAATAAACAGTATAAATTTTTAAAGAGGTGAAATTAAAATGAAAAAAATAAAGTTATTGGTTGCTTCTGTAGTTATGGCTCTAAGTTTTTCAACAGTTGCATCAGCAGCTTTGCCAGTTAACAGTATTATAATAGGTGATAAAGCATATAGTGTGGATTATATTTCAAAAAATCTGAGCAATTTGAGTGATATATTAAATAATTCAACTCAATACAAAAACATTTATTATGTAAACTCATCAAATAATGTAGTTAACTTATTTGATGGAAGTACACTTTCTGATTTATCAAATCTAAGTAATAGTATAACTTATTATGATTACAATGGAAATAAAACCGTGTATAGCTTTAGTGGAGGTAGTGGAGGAAACTTTAATCAAGACTCAACTAGTTCCGTTGTGAATGCTACAATAAATGTAACATCAATAGGTACCACTATGTATTTTGTAAGTGTGAAATTACCTGATGCTAGCAAGGTTAATGTGGCACCTTATACATTAACGCCAAAATATTTTAAGGTTTATAATAGCAATAATAGCGATTTAATAAAGACTATAGGAACACCTGACACAATAAAAGGTGAAAGTGATGATGCCTATACATTAAATTTAGTTACTACAGATTTAAATATAAGATTACAAATATTGTCTTCAGATAAGGTGCCTATAGCTACAACTAGTCCTGTGAATTTAGGTGCAACAACTTATGTTAATCAAGGGCCAAAGAATGTGGCTTTTAATCTAGATAACTATTTTGTTTCACCAACTAGCACTAGTTATAGTAATAGTAATGGACTAGGAAACTTAAATAACACTGGATTGGCAAGTCAAAGTGGAGGATGGATTTATTATAGTAATGCAGGAGACGGCGGTGGAATATACAAGACAAATGGGGTACAAAGCTACAAAATATGTGAGGACAATGCTAAATTTATAAATGTAGTTGGAGATTGGATATATTACAGCAATTATTCTGATAACCAAAAAATATATAAAGTGAGAACTGACGGCACAGGAAGAAGAATTGTATGTACAGATCAAGCTTCATATGTGGTAGTTTCAGGAGAATATATATATTACAGTTATCACTCTGGTACTGGAGTTGGAAACATAAGAAAAATTAACAAGGATGCACTGAAATCCCCAGGAACTAATATTACTAACGATGAAGCTGAATTTTTAACGGTATCAGGAGATATGATTTATTATGCAAATAAATCTGAGGGTAACTCTATATACACGGTTCAAACTAATGGAGCATCAAGAACAAAAATTTCCGGTGATAGTGCTAAATTTATTACTTTTGCTAATAACCAAATTTATTATGTTACTGACTTAGGACAGTTAAAATGGATAAGTAAAACTGGTGGGAGCTTTGGATCTATACAGGTAAGTAACGGAAGTACGGGTTCAACTGCAGTTATAGCATCCATGAATATAACTAGTGATGGAAAATGGATGTACTACACTGATGCTTCAGACGGAAATAAAATTTATAGAGCTCCAATAGTAAATTATTTAAAAATATCTGGAGATAAATATGCTGATAGCTATGCTGATTTTATAAGTTTAGCAGGAAATAATATTTATTATACTAAAGGAAATTCTATGTTTATTGCAAATGAGCCTAAGATTGCTTCTGGCACAAGCAGTGGTGGACCTGCAGCTTATCAATATACCTCAACACCTGTAACAAAAATTACTCAGCCTTTAAAAATAATATCCTATGATAAAGTAGCAACACCTACTAAAAATGCGGTAGGCACAAACACTAGTAACTTAGAAGATTACTTACCAGATAAAATTACTGCAGTTTTGAGTGATAATAGTGTACATGAAGTGTTAGTTGACTGGGATTTAAATCCAAAGCAATCAGGAAAAGGTTCAACCACACAGTATACTGGTACAGTAGTAGGATATGGTTCTAAAGTTACACTGTCCTTATCTATGGCAAGTGAACCTATACCAGCAGCTTCTGTTAAGGTTATTAATAATGCAGGCTTGTTAGATGATAAGGTATATGTTAATAAAGATGATAAGGGAATAGAAATGTCAACAAAAGCAAACTTACAGTCTGGGGATATAATAAAGATTTATAGAGATGCTTCTAAGTCTGAATTATTGGGACAAGACACTATAATTCCATCCTTAGGGGGAGGTTTACTAAGCTCAATAATTACATTGTCACAAAACAAAACAATAATAGATGATGCAAAATATGTATATGTGACTAGAACATCACCAGGTGTACTTGAAAGTGATACAGTTCAGGTTCCAATAAGTGGAGTGTCAGGTGCTCCGGTGTTTGCTGTAGATCCAAGTGTAATAAAAATAACTAACTATGGTACGTTGCCTAATGGATTTTCAGAAAATGATATAGTAGAAATACCGGCTACTACACAGCTCCAACAGGGAGATATAGTAAATGTTTATAAAAATACACCAAGTGGTAAAGTTAAATTAGCTTCACAAATGGTTCAATATGTACCAGGTTCCGATCCATTTTCTCCAAATAAGTTTGCAGCTACTATATCCATTCCAGCTGGGTATATTGAATATGACACTTCAGCTGGTGCGGATAATAATGTTTATATAACAAAAAGTAATCAATTTGCAGAAAGTGATTGGTCAGCTGCAATAAAAGTGCCATTCGGACAAGGTGTAGCCTTACCGTTAGGGCAGTTAATTGTTTCAGGTACTGCATCCAATGTATCTGTTCGTACACAGTTAGACACACAGTACGAATACTATTATAAGGTAGGAACAACTATTCCAGAACTTGGAGAGAAAATAAGCGAGGTTGATGGTACTCCAATTAATGGGTGGAAAAAACTGGACAAGACCAATCCACAGGTAATTGGCATTGGAAATGGAGACGATGTGTATGTTGTTCAAGTATATATTGATTCAAGCCTAGGTGGAAAAGCATTAAGATGCAGTCATGCAACAGCTGTAGTTACCCCATAAAGTGAAACTTGAATCAGATGGGAGTATTAGAGCCGGTAGTCATCGGATAAATACAATTATAGATAAAAACTTTACAATAAAAACTATTTATTAGCTAGTAAAGAATACTTCTTTACTAGCTAATAGAAAAGGGGAAATAAAGATTGAAGATAAAATACAAAAAGCTTATTCTAGGTTTAGCGTTGCTTGTAATATTCCAATTTGACGCTTTGGGCATAAATATCCCAAAGCTAACAAATTCCAACACAGTTTATGCAGCAAGTACACAAACAGATGAAAAAGTAATTCAACAAAAATTAACTTTAGATATTAATAAAGTTTGGAATATAAACTTTAACCACGATATTGAGGTATACTCTGCAAAAGATTATCTACAGGTTAACGAAGTTAATAACGGTCAACTGGGGGCAGTTGTTCCAGTGACCTTTTCTCAAGGAACTAAATCTTCAATACTAGTAAATCCACCTGCTGGAGGATATAAAAAAGGACAAATGTATCAAATTACTATAAAAAAATCTATTGCAGCCAAGAATGGTAAAAACTTATTCAGAAATAATATTATGAAATTTTCAATTAATGAAGCAAACACTGCTATGGCAAAAGTTGAGATTTCACCAGTGTTGTCAATGTTTAAGGCAATAACTATAAATGCCACTACAAGGTCGGATATAAAGAAATACAAAATTGAGGGCAATGAAAATCTATTTAATATAGGACAAACTTCAGTTAATGTACTAAATAACAAAAGTAGTGTACAAGTTTATTTTTATGGAAATGACGGATATACATTATTGGGAACAACAACTTTAAATGTAAGTACATCCATAGCAGATACTACATTACAAATTCGTTAAAACATTTAATTTTGAGGTGGATATTTATGAGATTAAATCACAATATGGCATCGCTAAATATATTCAGAGCTTCCTCGAAAGCTCTAAAAAATCAAAGTGCTGCTCTTGAAAGGATATCTTCTGGATATAAGATTAACAATGCAAAGGATGGCCCTGCAGTTATAGCTCAAAGTGAAAGAATGAGAATGCAAATAAGGGGACTTCAGATGGCTGGAAGAAATTCTCAAGATGGTATAAGCATGCTTCAAACTGCGGAAGGTGGTCTGGATAGTATGACTAATATGCTCCAGAGAATAAGAGAATTGGTTGTGCAGTCGGGAAGTGGATCTAATACTGTAGAGGACAGAAAAACTATTCAAAACGAAATAGATCAAATGATTGACGGTATGGATAGCATAGCTAATAATACAGAATTCAATGGAAAAAAACTTTTGTACGAAGATAGAGAATTGCAAATGCCAATTGGTGCTAACCCAGGGGAAAGTGTTACTATACAGCAAAAAAATTTAACTTCGTCAAATATAAAAACTACCGATGGAAAAGCATTATACCAAATAAAATCTGGTGAATTATATAATATAACTGATGCAAATAATTTAGATAATGCACTGGGAATAGTAGATAACGCTTTAAACACCATAGTATCTTTTAGAAGTAAATATGGAGCTTTAGAAAATAGATTTGAATCCAGCTTCCAGGACATAAATGAAATGGCAGATAAAATGGAAGGCGCTGACAGTAATTTAAGAGATGCAGATATAGCACAGGAAATGATGGAATTTGCAAAGGACAATATATTGTCTGAGGCTGGAAATGCAATGATGGTACAGTCTAATAAAATTCCACAAGATGTATTAAGAATACTGGAAAATGTACGAAGTAAGTAAATATAGGTATTATAAAGGGGCTGTCTCATAATGCATAAATATGCGATATGAGCAGTCCTCTTTTTCAATGCACTACTAAAATTCCTATTTTTTATCCAAAAAAATTCTAAAAACTATTACTTTTAAAGTATATTTAAGGCTGTTTCAAAACATTTTGTATAATAATTCGTTTTGAGACAGCCCCTTTAATTTATATTTAATATTTAACTTATAGAAACAGATATTGAAAGTTTCCCAGCTAATAATATCTATAAAGTTCTTTTGTATGATGATATAATTATATTCACTTGGGTTGCGGGTATTAAGTATGAAATAATTAATACAATCTGTAAATTTTTGAAAATATATATTATAGCATTTAGAATATATTAATTATATTAAACATTAATATTCTATAGGTTAGAGTAAAACAAAAGATCTACTGAATATATGTAGCAAATAATATGTACCTATTGTATAATAATAGGGACAAAATAGTATTATTGTCATTAAATTAAAAATAGAAATTTGTTTTATTTTTAAATTATTGTTAAAAATAAAAAAAATTATATAAAAATAGCATAAATTCGATTTTTTGTGATAAAATAGTTATATTACAATATATTTAATATAAAGTATAATTACATTTAAAATATATTTTACTTAGTAGGCTTAGGAGATGATAAGTTGAATATTAATAACAAAACTGTGGATCAGGTAACTTATAATTTGTTAAAAAAAGGACTGAACGCTTCTTCTCTTAGAAGTAAGGCCATTGCAAATAATGTAGCTAATATTAATACAAAGGGATATAAGCGACAATATGTTACCTTTGAAGACACATTGAAACAGAATATGGATAACATAGAATTAAAAACTACCAGTTCTAAACATATGAATGATACAGCGGAATATGGTGACATAAAATTACATACTGATAACGCAACTAGTATGAGACAAGACAGCAATAATGTAGATATAGATAAAGAAATGGTAGATGAAGCAGCAAATACATTGATGTATAATGCATTAATAACTCAGGTAAACAGTAGACTATCTATGGAAAAATATGTAGTTAATGGTAGATAAAGAGCAGGTAGTCATAGGATAAAATATGAGAGGAGATAAAATTAATGCTTAATGCTTTTAATAATTTAAGGATAAGTGCTAGTGGTCTTTCTGCAGAAAGACTCAGGATGGATACTATTTCATCAAATATAGCAAATGTTAACACAACTAAGGGTGCAGATGGGAAGCCCTATAGGAGAAAGATTGCCGTATTTCAAGAGAACTTACAACAGGAACTAAACAAAAAAACAGGAAAGTATGAGAATAATTATATGGGAGTAAAAGCAGTAGGAATCAAAGAAGATAATTCTCCACTGAGAAGAGTATATGATCCATCTAATCCAGATGCTGATGCAGAAGGATATGTGTCCATGCCTAATGTTAATATTTTAAATGAAATGGCAGATATGATTGTAGCAACAAGAACTTATGAAGCTAATGTTAATGCCATTAATTCAGAAAAAAGTATGTTTTCAAAAGCATTAGAAATCGGAAGATAAGGAGATTTAGTATATGAGAATAAATGAGTTTGTTCCTGATGAAAGTATTTTTAGTAAATTAGCAAAAAGTCAAAAAGATGAAAAAAATGCAGATGTAAACTTTGGAGATTTTTTGAAACAAAAATTAGACCAAGTTAATGATGAACAAATCCAAGCTGATAACACAACTAAGGAATTCATCCAAGGGGATAGCGTGGACATACATAAGGTTATGTTAGATACTGAAGAAGCCAAAATGTCTTTAGAGCTTGCAGTGCAAGTTAGAAATAAATTCGTGGAGGCCTATCAAGAATTAAGTAGGACACAGTTGTAGTAAGGAGTGCTAGATTAATGGATAAGCTATCACAGGCATTTAAAAACTTAATAGAAAAGTGGAAGAACTTAAATAAAACAAGAAAGATAGCTTTTAGTGTATTTTTTGCAGGAATTATAGCCGCTTTAATATTTTTAAGTGTATCACTAGGATCAACAAAATATGAAGTGCTTTTTTCAAATATGGATCCAAGTGATGCTGCAGCTGTTTATAAAAAGCTGCAAGATGATAAAGTAGATGCCAAGGTAAGTGGGAACTCTATATTAGTGCCTAAGGATCAGGTGGATAAGTTAAGAATGCAGATGCTATCGGAAGTATCACTGACCTATGGTAGTCAGGGCTTTGAACTGTTAGACAAAAGCAAGCTGGGATCTACAGATGCAGAGCTTAAAATAAATTATCAAAGAGCACTTCAAGGAGAATTAGAAAGAACTATCAAGAGCTTTCCTGAGGTTGAAAATGCCAGAGTTCACCTTGTGATGCCAGATGATACACAATTTGTTAAAGATACACAGCCAGGCAAGGCTTCTGTAACTCTTAAGCTAAAACCGGGACAAAAGCTAACTCAAGATCAAGTAAAAGCAGTGGTTTCCCTAATATCAGGTAGCGTTAAGAATATACCTAATGAAAATGTAGAAGTTATAGATAATAATATGACTCTTTTATCTAAGGATTTATTTACAAATAAAAAGGATTTAAGTGATTCAACTACTTCTGTGGATAAGCAGCAGCAATTAAAGCAGCAATATCAAAATGATATGGAAAAAAAGGTTTTAGATATGTTAGGAGCTATATACGGTAGAGATAAAGTAAAAGTTAAAATAAATGCAGATTTAGATTTTGATGCTGTACAACAGGATTCTACCACTTATGACCCGAAAAGTGTAGTAGTTAGTAATCACAGTATAAAGGATAGTTCCACAACCTTAGGGACAAATACTGCTAATAGCCCTGTAGATAATAATATGACCACTAACACTACCACAAATACTACTAACAATAATGGAGTTTCAACTCATGAAGAAAGTACTACAAACTATGATGTTCCAAATGTTAAACAACAAACTATAAAGGCTCCAGGTGCTGTTAAAAGACTAACAGCTTCAGTAGCTTTGGATGGTAATGTTGATGCTGCTACAAAAGCTGCCATAAATAATCTTGTGGTATCAGCCATAGGGTATGATACCACAAGAGGAGATAGTATAAGTGTAGAAGGTATTCCCTTTGACACTACGCTTAAAGATAATGCTAAAAATGATTTAGATGCAATGAACAAAGCAGCTGACCAAGCTCAAAGGAATAAATTATATGCAATAATTGGTGCAATTGCATTGGTACTTATTATTGCATTGCTAATATTTATTTGGAGAAGAAGAAAAAATAGAGAAGATGATTTACTGGAGCAGGATATTCAGCCTCAGGGTATAGATGTAATCATTGATGATAATGAAGAAACAGCTAAGCATCCTAAGTTTAAACCTATAGATCTTGATGAAGAAAATGAGAAAACCCATTTGGAAAATGAAATAAAGAAATATGCTAAAGAAAAACCAGAACAGGTGGCTGATATTGTTAAATCTTGGTTAGCAGAGGATGAGAGGTGATAAATAATGGCTAAAGATGTTCAAGGCCTTACTGGAGTTCAAAAAGCAGCCATATTATTTATAACTATTGGTCCAGAAGCTTCTGCAAATATAATTAAAAAATTACCGGAATCAGAGATTCAAAAAATAACTTATGAAATTGCCAACATTACAGCAGTAAAATCTGATCAAAAACAGGGAATTTTGCAGGAATTCATAGAGATGAATAAAGCTAAAGATTATCTAACTGAAGGTGGACTAGGCTATGCTAGAGACTTACTATCCAAAGCTTTAGGAAACCAAAGAGCCATGGAGATATTAGATAAAGTTACTGAAGCTACTCAACAATTTAGACCTTTTGCTATAGCTAGAAAAGCGGATGCTAATCAACTACTAAATATTATAAATAATGAGCATCCTCAAACAATAGCATTGGTATTATGTTATCTTCAACCTGATAAGTCAGCACAAATTTTATCTGCTTTATCAGAAGATGTTCAAGCTGAAGTAGCTTATAGAATTGCCAATATGAGTAATACCTCACCAATAGTTGTAAAGGAAATTGAAAAAGTATTAGATGATAAACTATCATCTGTTGTTAAATCTGATATGAAAGTAATAGGTGGAGTACAAACCCTTGTTGATATTCTTAACCAAGTTGATAGAACTACTGAGAAAAACATTACAGAGGGCTTGGAAAAAGAAGATGCAGAATTGGCAGAAAAAATTAAAGAATCTATGTTTGTATTTGAAGATATTATTACTCTGGATGATGTTTCTATTCAAAGAGTTCTTAGAGAAGTTGAAAATAAAGAGCTGGCATTGGCACTTAAGGGATGTTCAGAAGAAGTGGCAAATGCTATATATAGAAATCAATCCAAAAGAGCTGCTGCTGCATTAAAAGAAGATATAGAATTCTTAGGTCCTGTAAGGCTTATGGATGTAGAAAAGGCTCAACAAAGAATTGTAAGTATTATAAGAAGATTGGATGAAGCCGGAGAAATAGTTTTATCAAGAGGTGGCGAAGATGCAATCATCGTATAAGGTTATAAAAAACTTTAACGTAGTAAAAGAAGGTTCTAAAGAAATAGAAACAAAATTTTATAATAAAGAAGAAATATTTCAAAAAGAACTGACTGAAACTAATGCTAGAAACTTTATTGATAGTTATGAAGAATTAGCAAAGACAATGATTGAAAATGCCCGCAGACAATCTGATTCAATTCTTTCTGCAGCTTATGCTGAAGCAGAAAGAATTGAAAAAGAGGCTTATGAAAAAGGTTATGGTAGTGGTATGGAACAAGGCTATGCTGATGGGGTTAATAAAGCTTATGAAGAAGGATATGAGAAAAATGTTCAGAAAGCTTTAATAGAAGCAGAAGCCATAAAAAATAACGCTGACAATATATTAAACACGTGCATTGAAGAAAAAGAAATTTATATAAAAAATAAAGAAAATGAGATAAAATTATTAATAGAAAAATGTATTGAGAGCATTTTAAAGAGAGAAGTAAAAGATAAAGAAGGTTTAAATAGTATAGTTTTTAATGCTATGTCGGAGGTTAAAAATAGTAAAACCTTTATAATTAAAGCTAAGAAAATTTACTGCGATGAATTTAAAAATCAAGTGGATATATGGAAAGAACAACTTCCTTTTAAAGGAGATATATTCATAGTACCAGACGAGTTTATACAAGAAGGAAGCGTAATTATAGAAAGAGATAACGGTAAAATAGAAGCAGGTATAGATATTGCTATGGAAAAGGTGAGAGAGATAGTTTATAGTGGGGAATAACTAGTAACTAGTAACTAGTAACTAGTAACTAGAAACTAGTAACTAGAAACTAGAAACTAGTAACTAGAAACTAGAAACTAGAAACTAGAAACTAGTAACTAGAAACTAGAAACTAGAAACTAGTAACTAGAAACTAGAAACTAGTAACTAGTAACTAGAAACTAGTAACTAGAAACTAGAAACTAGAAACTAGAAACTAGTAACTAGAAATTAGTAACTAGAAACTAGAAACTAGAAACTAGTAACTAGAAATTAGAAACTAGTAACTAGAAACCAGTAACTAGAAACTAGAAACTAGTAACTAGAAACTAGAAACTAGTTACTAAATTCAGGAGTGTATCTTAATGATTAACCTAAATTTTGATATCATGAACAAAAAAATACAAGAAACTAATTTTACCTACTCCGAGGGTGTAGTAAAGAAAGTAATAGGACTTACAGTTGAAGTGGAAGGTATAAAATCCTTTGTAGGGGAAGTTTGTACAATATATAATGAAAAAAACCATCCAATTACTTGTGAAGTAGTTGGATTTAAAGAAAATGATGTGATTTTAATGCCCTTAGGTGAACTGATAGGTATAGCTCCAGGCTGTAGGGTAGTTCCAGAAGGCAAACCATTAAGTGTAAAGTGTTCTGATGAACTATTTGGAAAGATACTTGATGGTCTTGGAAATTCCTTAGATGGTGACCAACTTACTTCAGGAATACTGTACCCGTTAGATACAGAACCTCCAGATCCACTTAAAAGAAAAAGAATTAAGGATATTATTCCTACTGGTATTAGAGCAATTGACGGTTTTATTACCTGTGGAGAAGGACAAAGAATTGGTATTTTTGCAGGAAGTGGAGTTGGTAAAAGTACAACCTTAGGTATGATTGCGAGATATGCCCAGGCAGATGTAAATGTTATAGCACTCATAGGCGAAAGAGGAAGAGAGGTTATGGATTTTATTGAAAGGGACTTAGGAGAAGAAGGTCTTAAGAAATCTATAATAGTATGTGCTACATCAGATAAACCTGCCTTAGTTAGATTAAAAGGAGCCTTTACAGCTACAGCTATTGCAGAATATTTCAGAGATAAAGGAAAGAAAGTAATTTTAATGATGGATTCCGTCACTAGATTTGCTATGGCACAAAGAGAAATAGGACTAGCTATAGGAGAACCTCCAGCTACAAAAGGTTATACTCCCTCAGTTTTCGCAAAGTTACCAAGACTAATGGAAAGGTCTGGAATGTCTGATAAAGGATCTATTACAGCTTTCTATACAGTTTTAGTAGATGGTGATGACTTTAATGAACCAATAGCAGATGCCGTAAGAGGTATATTGGATGGACACATTGTTTTATCCCGTGCCTTAGCAGGTAAAAATCATTATCCCGCAATAGATGTATTAAATAGCATAAGTAGACTTATGTCTGAAATAGCTGATGACAACCATAAAAAAATAGCTTCTTTTGCAAGAGACCTTTTAGCAACTTATAAAAATTCAGAAGACTTAATAAATATAGGGGCTTATGTAAAAGGTAGTAATAAAAAAATTGACCTAGCAATACAGTACAATGATGAAATAACAAATTACCTAAAACAAGGAATGAAAGAACATTTAAGCTTTAATGACAGTATTGAACACTTAGAAGGTATATTTAATTAAAGCATATGTAGAATTTTGTTATGGAAGTGAAGGGGTAAAATGGATCAGTATCAATTCAGACTACAAAGACTTCTTGACATAAGATTAGATAAAGAAGAAGAAAGCAAAAGAAGTTTTAGACAAGCTCAAGAAGAAAAGTTAAAGGTAGAAAACAAACTTAATACACTTAAAGAAAATTATGAAAAACATAGAAATATACAAAATTCTCAATCGGTTATTGAGAGCAAAATAAGACACTTATACTTGAATGCTATAAATTATAACATAAATGAAGCTATAGATGAACTTGAAAAAAAAGAGAAAATTTTAAATGACAGAAGAAATGACTTAAAACAAAAACAGATTGATAGAAAAACTGTAGAATCCTTAAAGGATAAAGAGTTTCAAGCTTTTTTAAAAGAGAATGAGTTAAAAGAGCAGAAAATGAATGATGAATTTGCTCTTTATGCCTTTGTAAGAAACTTTGAAAGGAGGTGAAAAGTGTGGATGTTAGTGCATTAATTAGCAAATCCTTTAGCAATACGCTAAAAAGCAATGAAAGAAGTCAAAATGATAATAGTAATTTCAATGACTTTTTATCCAAAGTAAGTAGTAAGAGTAATGAAAGTACAAATAATAATACAAAGTATGTAAACAACTCACAAGAAAAAAGTAACTATGATAGTAATAGAGACAACATCAAAAATGAAGATTCAAAGCCAATAAGCAAAGAAGTGAGAGATAGTCTAAAGGAAGCAGGAGTATCTGATAAAGATATAGATAAAATAAAAGATGTGAAGGACTTAAAAAGTTTTATAATTAAAAAAGTACTCAGTGAAAAAAAAGAAGACGGATTAGATATAAGTGGTCTTTTAGCTATGTTAGCTTCTCTTTTGAATGGTAAATTGGATAAAGACAATATTATAAGTTTAAAAGGAGAAATTAATAAAGAGATCCAGGATGTATTAAGTAATAAATCAGGAAACATCACAAGTGCTGAAACTCAAAAGGAGTTATTAAGTAAAACTAAATCTCAGTTTATTCACGATATTCTAACTGGAAAAGAAAAAATAGACCATAGCAGTATTTTGGGGAAAATTAAAAAAGAACTATCTTCAGTTTTAAATAATAACACAAAGGATTTAAAAAATATAAGTGCTTTGGGAAAAGATGATATTTTAGGAAACGTTAAAAAAGAAGTATCTTTAGCTTTGGAGAATAACAGAAGTAATCTAAAAGATGGTAAAGATGGCTCTAAGAACTTACTAAAAGACATAACAGATATACATAAAGACTTAAATTCAAATGGATCAGAAGCTATAGTAAAAAATAAAGAAGAAAAATCATCAAATTATACAGGAAATGAAGAGAAACAATCAAGTTCTGATGAGGATTTTCTAAAAAGTTTGTTATCTAATAATGGTAATGACAAGATAACTAAGGTTACAAACTTTATGACTCAATTTAATAGTATTAGTCCAAATGATGGAGATATATCTGAGTTAGAAAAAATGGTTATAAATAAAAATAACTTTAATGCAGATATGATAAAATCTCTTAAGTATATGGAAACTAATAACATAAAAGATTTAACTATCAAAATAACTCCTAAGGAATTAGGAGAAATAGCTATAAATATAACTATGGAATCAGGTGTTATGAAAGCTACTATAACAGCTTCAAATAAGGAAGCTTATAACTTATTAAACACTAATCTACAGGATATAACAAATAAACTTCAAAATAATGATATAAAAATTCAAAATCTTTCCCTAAATCTTTATAATGATGATACCACCTTTTATAAAGATGGCTCTAACAGACAAAACAGCAAGAATGAGCAAAAGTCTAAAGGAATAAGAGTTATAGATGATATATCAAGCGATAATACTGAAATAGAAGATATGGATATATTAAATAGTAACGTAAATATATTAGCCTAAGAATGTTTTCTAGAATTAGGAGGTGCATTATGGCTGAAAATACAAGTACAGTAAGTAACAATAGTATAATAAACTCTGCAAACCAAGCTACTTCAACAAAAACAGCAAGAGGAACTCGTATAGTTAAACCTGGACAAGAAATGGACAAAAATGCGTTTTTGAGAATTCTTTCAGCAGAGCTTTCAAATCAAAATCCGGAAAATGCAAAAGATGGTACTGAGTATGTAGCTCAGATGGCTCAGTTTGCAGGCTTGGAACAAATGGCAAATTTAAATTCAAGTATGAGACTTACAGGAGCTAATTCTCTTATGGATAAATACATTACTTTGGCAAAACTTGATGAAAATGGTAGCTTGTATAATGGAAAGGTACAAAGTATAACTAAGAGTGGTAGTGATATAAAACTAAGTGTTGTAGTGGGAAAAGAAAAAGATAAAGAGGGTAACTTAGTTGATAAGATTCAGGACTTTAATTTGGAGGATGTTAGTCAGATAAACAATGTGAATTTGGCAGGTACAGCCTATGATAACTCAGCTTTTGTAAATGCAGCATATTTAGTAGGTAAAAAAGTACAGTTAAATCAGCAAGATACCAATAAAAATAATTATACAGGTATAGTAACAGAGATATCCAGAGATGCTGAAGGTATAAAAGTTAAAGTGCAAACAGGTGAAAATGAAACTAGAGATTTCCCAGTTGATGAAATTATAAAGGTAACACAGAGCTAATATTTAGGAAGGGTGATGTTATGGCATATAGAGTTGTTAATGGTAAGCTGCACTTAGTGGAAAATTTTCAACCCTACCACAACACATCAAAAAAAAATAAGGATAACAGTATAACTGCTTTTGAAAATATACTGAACAACGCAGTTAACAAAAAAGAAAGTTTTGTTATATCTAACCATGCTGCAGAGAGATTAAGAGAGAGAAACATAAGTTTTAATGAAAATGATATGAAAACTATAAATGACGGAATAAATAAAGCAGAGGAAAAAGGCTGTAAGGATTCCTTAATCTTGTATAAGGATACAGCACTCATAGCATCTATAAAAAACAGAACCATAATTACAGCAATGGATAAAGACAGTAGTAAGGGTAATGTTTTTACTAATATAGATGGTGTAGTAATATTATAAACGGCAGGACCTAAGGGGGGCCGGACTTTGTGGAAGGATAGAAGCAAAGTAAAATTACTAATCAGTTAATTATAATTAATAAAAGTATTAAAAAAATAGATATGGGGGTAAGAACAAATGTTACCATCAATGTTCTCAGGAATTAGTGGACTAAAGGCAAACCAAAAAAAACTTGATGTTATAGGTAATAACATAGCAAACTCCAGTACCACAGCTTTTAAGGCTCAAAGAATAAGATTTCAGGATATGGTAAGCCAAAATCTAACACAAGCTATAGGAGCAAGCGTAAATTACGGTGGTACTAACCCAAGACAGATTGGACTTGGTGTTCAGATTGCTGGTATTGATACTGTAACAAGTACAGGAAATATGCAGCCAACTAGTAGAAACCTAGATGCAGCTATAGATGGAGAAGGCTATTTTATGGTAGCGAAGGGGCCAGCTTTATTTGAAGATGGCTCTGGAATAGAGGTAGACCCTGCAACACATCTAATGGCAGATGACAGAAAAGGAGAAAGCATAATGTTTAGCAGGGATGGGGCATTTACACTAGATAGTGATGGCAACCTGTTAACATCAGATGGCAATAGAGTATTAGGATATACATTTACTGGTGACGGAGGAGAAAGTGTATCTTTGGATTCAGATGCAACAGGAGATGGTGTAGTTCAAAAAGGAAAGAGTTTTTTTGTAGATTCAAATCAACCACTGGAGAAGATTGATCAATTAAAGACATTAATAATTCCTGATCAGGTAGATAAAGGTGGACAAATGAGAAGAATTCAATCTTTTTCTATAGAAAAGGATGGCTTAATTAAGGCGGTATTAGATGATGGATCTGTATCAGTTTTAGGACAGATTGCTATGGCATCCTTTAAAAATCCAGGGGGACTTTCAAAGCTAGGTAAAAATCTTTATCAAAATTCAGCAAACTCAGGAGATCCAGTAATTAGAGCTAGTGCGGCAGAAACTGACGATGCTAATAAAAACAACAAAGGCTATGGTGATATGCTTCAAGGTATGCTTGAAATGTCTAACGTAGATTTAGCAGAACAATTTACGGATATGATAATCGCAAGTAGAGCTTTCCAAGCTAATGGGAAAATTATCACTACTGGAGATGAAATACTACAGGATCTTGTTAACCTAAAGAGATAGTAAGGGTTAACATAAAGTAAATAATTGAGCTTGAGGAATATACTCCTCAAGCTTAACTAGTTAAGAGGAGATATCATTATGATTAAACTTATAGGATTAGACAATAAAGAATTTGTCATCAATGTAGATCAAATTGAGAAACTGGAACAGATACCTGAAAGTGTAATTACTCTTGTAAATGGAAAAAAATATCTTGTAAAAGAATCAAATGATGAGATTATTGCTAAAGCTATTCAATATAAAAGGAAAATATTCCTAGGGGATATAAAGTAAGTTATCTAAAATTTTGTTAAATAATTTTAGTATCTAAATAGTGTAATAATGTGTTATATGTAAGTATACATAGACTATCTATATACAAAATATAAATTATTCTTTATAGAGTTAATCTAATAGAGATAGCTGAAAAGGAGACATTGATATGGAAAATAAGAAGGAAAAAAAAGGTGGAGGCACAATTAAAATTGTAATATTAACTATCATTGCTATGTTGGTAGTAGGAGCTGCTGGATTTTTTGGGTATAATTTATTTTTAAATAAAAAAGATGAGACTAAGACAACAGTTACTAAAGCACAGCATCAGGTACAACCAATACAACATCAAGTGGTAAGTGGTCAGCAGTCAACACAATATCCTAGCTACCTTCAACAAGTTGTTTCAACAAAAACCTTTGGATTAGACGAATTCTTGATTAACCTTGCAGATGAAGATAGTAAAAGATACTTAAAGGTGAAAATTTTTCTGGGTTATGACAGTAAAAAACTAGATAAAGAGCTGGAAGAGAGAAAGCCTATAATAAGGGACACAGTTATAAGTATTTTAAGGACTAAGAAGGCAGCAGATATAACACCAAAAAACATGGAAAATATAAAGATAGAAATGATACAAAAGCTTAATCCTATATTTGAAGAAGGACAACTGAACAACATATATTTTAACGATATATTGGTACAATAATAGATAGACCAATGGGATTTTTAAATACGAATGGAGAATGTAAATGGATGGCCAGTTTTGGTGGATGATTTTTAAAATAATAGTTTTTTTACCTTTTATAATATTACTAATATATATATCCATGAAATATGGAGGAGACAAGCTGCAGCAAATTCAAAATGGTAGACATATAAAAATTCTTGAAAGAACGCCTATTTCTAAGGAGAATACTTTATTAGTAGTGAAAATAGGTGAAAATGCATACGTCATGGCGTCCTCCAACAGTAAAATCGAAATACTCTCTGAATTACATAAAGATGACATAGATAAAATAGAAGCTTCAAAAAACATACAACAATATGAGAATTTAAAGGATTTTTATGAGAAAACTGGATTGAAAAATGCCTGTGAAAAATTATGGAAAAATTGTTATAGTAAACTTAATCAGAAAAAGGAAGATAAAAATAATGAATAAAAAATATAGTAAGGTTTTAATAATTACTTTAGGTCTTACTGTTGTAAGTTTAGTGCTGTTTGCATCAAGGGCTTATGCTGCACCGGAGAGTTTACCTATACCTAAAATAAATATATCTGTAGATAACTCAACTACATCTCAGCAGTATGTAGGAAATATAAAGCTTCTAATAATGCTTACAATACTTACTCTGCTACCATCATTTATTATGATGATGACTAGTTTTGTAAGAATTATAGTTGTTTTTGGATTCTTGCGAAATGCTATAGGAACAATGCAGTCACCTCCAAATCAGGTTTTAGTCGGACTGGCTTTATTCTTGACTGTATTTATTATGGTTCCTGTATATAACACCATGAACACTAATGCCATACAACCTTATCTGGATAACAAAATTACCCAAGAGCAAGCAATTGAGGAGGGATCAAAGCCTCTTAGAGAATTTATGCTTAAGCAAACTAGGAAAAAGGATTTTCAATTATTTATTGATACAGCTAAGTTAAACTATAAAGTAACTAAAGATAATGCTCCTCTTTATATAGTAGTACCATCTTATATTATAAGCGAATTAAAGACAGCGTTTCAGATAGGATTCTTAATATATATACCTTTTATAATTATTGATTTGGTAGTTGGTAGTGTACTTATGTCTATGGGTATGATGATGCTTCCACCAGCCATGGTTTCTTTACCCTTTAAGTTATTACTTTTTGTGATGGTAGATGGTTGGTATTTAATAGTAAAGTCTTTAATTACAAGCTTTTCGTGAGGTGAATGAAATGAGTGAAAATATGGTAATAGGTATAATAAAAGATGCATTGCAGACAGGTCTCATGATTGCTGCACCTATTCTCATAGTATCTATTATAGTAGGGCTTGTAATCAGTGTGGTACAAGCTACAACACAGATACAAGAACAGACTTTAACTTTTGTTCCTAAGCTTATAGCGGTGGCCATAGTTGGAATACTCACAGGGAGTTGGATGTTACACCAGTTAGTTAGTTTTACTGAAAGGATGTTTACTTATATATCCCATATAACACAGTAGATAGATAACTATAGTGTTTTATTATTTTTTCATTATCACATAATAAAAAATATTATATGATAATAGATAGTCTGAGGTGGAATAGTATTGATTAATGTTTTATATTTCACAGCTTTAATTTTAATAAGTATTAGAATGTTTTGTTTTTTCATTGTTGTTCCTATCTTTTTTCCAAATGGTACACCCAGTGCTGTTAAAGTAGGACTAACTGTAATCATGGCATATATAATTATACCTAGTGTTGATTATTCAACCATAAATATAGTGAATAACAATATTACATTTATAATTAGCTGTATGAATGAAGTGGTAGCTGGTTTAACTCTAGGTTTTATAACAAATTTATGCTTTATGAGTGTTAGGATAGCAGGAAGTCTTATAGATATACAGATTGGATTCTCCATGATGAGTATGTTTAATCCATCTGCTAATAGCAATACTACTTTATTAGAAAATGTATTATATTGGTTTAGTTTAGTGGTTTTTTTTATAATAGATGGACACCATATGCTTATAAAAGCACTAATGGAAAGTTTTAATGTAATAAAAATTGGTAATTTTTTATTATCTCAAAATTCAATAAATCTCATACTGAAAGCTTTTATTGAGTTTTTTGGCATATCATTGAAAATAGCAATACCTATTGTATTGATAATAATTATAACTGATCTTACTATGGGACTTGTTGCAAGAACAGTTCCACAATTAAATATAATGATTCTTGGGCTACCAATCAAAATCCTTATAGGAATTGCCACTTTTTGTTTTGTGCTGCCTACATTACTAAGAGTTATTGAAAATTCTTTTTATGGTATTCCAGATGCTATAAGAGGTTTTTATAAAACCATACCTGTACTATTGATATTTGCAGCTGATGATAAAACTGAAGAGGCTACTCCTAAAAAAATGGGAGAGGCTAGAAAAAAAGGACAAGTTGCTAGAAGTAAGGAGTTAACTTTAGCATTTACGTTATTAGCATCAACAATTTCTTTAATGACACTAGGTAATTTTGCAGGGTCACAGATAAAAGCAACTGTTATATATTTTTTAAGTAATTACTTAAATATGTCTCTAAGTTATGATAGTGTTCAGCATATTGCATTTATAGCAGCATGGAGAGTTGCTATAATATTTTTACCTATTGTATTGCCAATAACTATTATTGGAGTATTAATAAGCTTATTCCAAACAGGTCCTTTGTTAACTTTCGAACCACTAAAACCAGATTTAGCTAAATTAAATCCTATGAGTGGATTTAAAAAAATATTCTCAGCTAGGTCTGTTGTGGAATTATTTAAGAATTTACTTATTGTAATAATAGTAGGTTATGTAGGATATAAATTTGTACGAGATAATTATATGAATATAATTAATTTGGGAGGGTTAAGACCAGATGCTCTAATTGGAGCTATAGGAAAACTTACTATAGGTATATTTTCTAGAATTACGGTAACTATGGTTATTATTGCAATAGTAGATTATTTGTATCAAAAATACAAATATAAAAAAGATATGAAAATGTCAAAGCAAGAGGTAAAAGAGGAATTTAAACAGTCAGAAGGAGATCCGCAAATAAAAGGAAAAATAAAGCAAAAGCAAAGAGAACTTGCAATGAGAAGAATGATGCAAGCAGTACCGAAGGCCACTGTAGTTGTAACTAACCCAACTCATATATCTGTAGCATTGAAATATGAACAAGGAGAAAACGCTCCTATAGTTGTAGCTAAAGGTGAAGAAGCAGTTGCATTGAGAATAAAGGAAATTGCTAAAGAAAATGAGATTCCTATAATAGAGAATAAGCCTTTAGCTAGATTAATATATAGCGAAGTGGATATAAATGAAGAAATTCCAGCAGATATGTATCAGGCTGTAGCAGAAATCTTAGCACTGGTATATAAGATTAAAAAGAAATAGAAAATAAAAAATTTAATTTTTTATAATAAGCTTTGAGGTGATATCTTGGAGAATACAAGAAAAAAATTTAGTCTTAAGAATAATGTAGATATAATAATGGCCTTTGTAGTTATAGCAATAGTACTTATGATAATAATACCGCTACCATCTGAAATTTTAGATGTATTGGTGGCATTTAATATCACAATATCAGTAGTAATTATACTTTTGACATTGTTTACTACAGAGGTTTTACAGCTTTCTGTATTTCCAACTTTACTTTTAATTACCACATTATTTAGATTAGCATTGAATATTTCGTCATCAAGATTAATTCTTAGAGACGGCTACGCAGGAGAAGTTATAAATGCATTCGGAGGTTTTGTTGTAGGAGGAAACTATGTAGTTGGTATAATCATTTTCTTAATAATAGTCATAATACAGTTTATAGTAATAACTAATGGTGCTGGTAGAGTATCAGAAGTATCAGCTAGATTTACGCTGGATGCTATGCCAGGTAAACAAATGAGTATTGATGCAGATTTAAATGCAGGTATTATAGATGAAACTGGTGCAAGAGATAGAAGAAAAAAGTTGCAGCAAGAAGCTGATTTTTATGGAGCTATGGATGGTGCATCCAAGTTTATCAAAGGAGATGCCGTAGCAGGTCTTGTTATTACGATAATTAATATTCTTGCTGGAATTATACTAGGAGTAGTAATGTTAAACATGGATATAAGTACTGCAGCCCAAACTTACACTAGGCTAACTATAGGAGACGGTCTAGTAACGCAGATACCTGCTCTTTTAATATCTACTGCATCTGGTATATTAGTTACACGTTCAGGAACTGATGAAAACTTTGGTAGTTTGGCAATAAGACAGTTAACTGGATTTCCTAAGGTAATAGCCATAGCATCAATAGTTCTTCTTTTCTTGGCAATTATACCTGGACTTCC
>NZ_JABAIW010000053.1:0-32571 GCF_014231265.1 Clostridium sp. DJ247
ATATTTTTTCTCAAATTTTCGCTAAGACTAATAAAAAAATATTTAAATGTGACTTCAACATTGGTAATATATCCCTATGTATAAGTTAAATTTAAGCTGTGGGTATCTATATATAGTACAGAATAAATTATGTGGATGGATCATAATTAATGCAATTGTTAAAGAATTGTAACTATATATATGTAATATTAAGTTTAGTAGTTTATTGTGTAAAAAATTAATAATAATTTTGCGTATTTGTAAATATAACAATTATAATGAATATAGTGGAGGAATAACATGGATGATAAAATATTATTAAGTCATGGAAGCGGAGGAAAGCAAACCAACAGCTTGATTAGTGATTTATTTTTGAGATACTTTAACAATGAAATTATAAATGAAATGAATGATTCAGCTCAGCTTAACATAGATGGAAGTAAAATTGCCTTTACTACGGATTCTTTCGTAGTTAACCCAATATTCTTTAATGGTGGAGATATCGGAAAACTTGCAGTATGTGGCACAGTTAATGATTTATCAATGAGTGGAGCAAAGCCACTATACTTAACTAGTGCCTTCATAATAGAAGAAGGATTTGAAAAGGACAAACTTGAGATTATAGTTAAATCCATGGCTGAGGCTGCAAGGGAAGCTGGGGTAAAGATAGTTGCAGGTGATACTAAAGTAGTGGAAAAGGGTGGAGTAGATGGAATTTTCATCAATACCTCAGGAATAGGTGTTATACCTGAAAATGTAAATATAAAATCCAATGGTGCTGAAGCTGGTGATGTAGTAATAGTTAATGGTACTTTAGGTGATCATGGTTCAGTTATAATGTGTGAAAGAAATAGCATAGGTATAGAAGGGGAGTTAAAAAGTGACTGTGCAGCCCTAAATTCTCTTGTAGACTCTATACTTGAAATCTGTCCTAAGGTTCATGTACTTAGAGATGCTACGAGAGGTGGAGTAGCAGCCGTTTTAAATGAAATTGCTGAAGGTAGTAATGTTTCAATTGAATTACAGGAAAGCAGTATTCCTATAAAAGAAGAGGTTAGGGGGATATGTGAGCTTTTAGGACTAGATCCTCTATATATTGCTAATGAAGGAAAGCTTTGTTGTTTTGTGCCAGAGCAATATGCTTCTGCTGTACTGGATAAAATGAAAGAGCATCCATTAGGAAGTGATGCCTCTGTAATTGGTAAAGTTATAGAATCAGGAGCTAAAAAGGTTTATATAAAGACTATTATTGGCGGAACAAGAATAGTTGATATGTCTTCAGGGCAGCAATTGCCGAGAATATGTTAGTATAAAAATTTGTTTAGTGGAGGGAGAATCATGCATATTCCAGATAATTATTTAAGTCCATCAACCTGCCTTACAATTGGTGCAGTCATGATTCCAGTTTGGAGAAGAGCTGTTGCTATTGTAAAGAGTGAGCTTAGTAGAAGAAAGCTTCCTCTGCTAGGTATATGTTCAGCTTTTTCATTTCTTATTATGTTATTTAATGTTCCAATTCCAGGGGGAACCACAGGTCACGCAATAGGAGCTACATTTATCGCCATTCTTTTAGGACCACATGCTGCAGTAATATCCGTTACAGTTGCTTTAGTTATACAAGCATTGTTTTTTGGAGATGGAGGTATATTAGCTCTTGGGGTAAATACTTTTAATATGGCATTTATTATGCCTTTTACAGGTTATTATATCTTTAAATTAATAAAAGGAAATAGTGAAAGTGAGAAAAGGGGATATATTGCTTCTTTTATAGGTGCATACGTAGGTATGAATATGGGAGTGTTATTAACAGCCATTGAATTTGGAATTCAGCCCATATTATTTAAAAATGCTGCTGGACTACCTATTTATTCTCCTTATCCCATTCAGGTTTCAGTGCCAGCAATGCTAATACCTCATATTCTTCTTATTGGCATTTTAGAAGGTATTATTACTTCGGGAGCATACATGTATATTAGAAAGTTATCACCTGAGATAATATACAATAGCAAATTTCAAAAGCGTAAGCTAAGCATGAAATATATGAACATATTAATTTTAGCAATGATGGTTCTATCACCTTTAGGTATTCTAGCTAGTGGCAGTGCCTGGGGAGAGTGGAGTAATGAAGAGTTACTAGGATTAATAGGATATATTCCTGAGGGAATGAAAGATGGATTTATTTATAATGCCTTGTTTGCAGACTATGGAGTGAAGGGATTATCGCAAAATGCAGGATACTTAATTTCTACAGTAATAGGTGTTGGAATAATATTTATAGTGATAAATATTATAAGTAAGATAACTATATCAAAACATAATAATTGACACTAAGAAATATTATGAGTTGGCAGGTAATATTTATGAAGAGATTATTTTTAAAGGTAGAAGGAATTGTACAAGGGGTAGGTTTTAGGCCTTTTGTTTATAATCATGCAGTTTCCCTTAATCTAAAAGGATGGATTAATAATAATTCAGAGGGAGTACATATTGATATAGAGGGAAAGGAAAATAGGTTGTATGATTTTATAGATATTCTAAAGCATAACCATCCTCCTTTAGCTAGAATTGAAAACATAACTGTGGAAGAAAAAGAATTTATAAATTATAGTTGTTTTGAAATAAGGGAAAGTGAGAGAAATGATGAAAAAATAACTTTTGTTTCTCCAGACATGGCCGTGTGTAAAGATTGTATTAAGGATATTTCAGATTCACTAAATAAAAGATATAAATATCCTTTTACAAATTGTACGAATTGTGGTCCTAGATTTTCTATAATTAAATCTATTCCTTATGATAGAGACAATACTACTATGAACAAATTTAAAATGTGTGACCATTGTTATGAAGAATATACTAATCCTTTAAATAGGAGGTTTCATGCTCAGCCTAATGCCTGTGAGGACTGTGGACCACATATTTGGATTGAAGATTCAAGAGGATACAGCATAGAAGTAGAGGATGTAGTTCAGTGGGCTAAGGAGAAGTTGAAGGAAGGTAAAGTCTTTGCTATTAAAGGATTGACAGGTTTTCATCTAGTTTGTGATGCAGCAAATGAAGAAGCAGTAAAGTTACTTAGAGTTAGGAAAAAAAGGCCACATAAACCCTTTGCTGTGATGATGAAAGATATAGAAACTGTAAAAAAATATTGTTATATAAATAATGAAGAAGAAAACATACTATGTGGACGAAGAAAACCAATAGTATTATTAGATAAAATTCATAGTTATAATTTACCTGAAAGTATCGCTTCACATCAAAAAACATTAGGGGTAATGCTTCCTAATACACCATTACATCACTTATTGTTTTCAGGTAATATAGAAATTCTTATTATGACCAGTGCTAATGTTCATGGACTACCTTTAGAATATATGAATGAAAGTGCAGTAGAAAAACTAGGAGATATAGTAGATTACTTCTTAATGCATAATAGAGACATTTACATACCAGTTGATGATTCAGTGGTAAAGGTAATTGATAATGAAGTACATGTTATAAGAAGAGCAAGAGGATATGCACCTGAACCAATAAAGCAAAGTAATGTAAAACCAATCTTAGCTTGCGGCCCGAATATGAAAAACACCTTTTGTATTGCAAAGGAGAACTTTCTGCTTCTAAGTCAACATAATGGAGATTTAGAAAATATAGAAACTATTGAACACTATAAAAATAACATGGAACACTTTAAGAAGATATTTTCTTTTGAACCAGAGTATATAGCTTGTGATATGCACCCTGGTTATATGTCTACCCAGTATGCTTATGATTCAAACTTACCTAGAATTGAAGTTCAACATCATCATGCTCATATAGTAAGCTGTATTGCAGAAAATAATATAAATGGAAAAGTTATAGGGGTAGCCTTTGATGGAACTGGCTATGGCATAGACGGAAAAATGTGGGGTGGAGAGTTTTTATTATGTGATACTAAGGATTTTAAAAGACTTGGACATCTAGACTATGTAAAAATGCCCGGTGGTGATATAACTGTTAAAGAACCTTGGAGAATGGCCGTAGCTTATATTTGTAATATGTTTAAGTTAACAGAACATCTAGAATGCAGTACAAGCGAAAAACTAAAAGAATTATTGTTTGAATTATATGGTAATAAAGCTGTTAACCTTAAGACTGTAATAGATGCAGATATTAACTGTTTTGAAACCTCTAGTATAGGACGATTTTTTGATGCTGCAGCTAGTTTAATAGGTTTTAGAGACGTGGTAACTTACGAGGGACAAGGAGCCATAGAGTTAGAGACTATAGCCTGTACAAATTGTTCTGATTTTTATAATTACAATATTATTGAAGGACATCAGCATATAATACAAACTCACAATATTATTAGTGGAATTATAGAGGATAGACGTATGGGCATTCCTCAACATATTATTTCTGCTAAATTTCATAACTCAATTATTATGTTTACTATAGATTTATGCAATATAATCAGAAAAGCTACTGGAGTTAATAAGGTTGCGTTAAGCGGTGGAGTTTTTCAGAACTCATATATACTAAAGAATTTAGCTAGAGTGTTAAGAGAATCAGAATTTATTGTCTATACAAATAAATTAGTACCCACAAATGATGGTGGAATATCATTAGGACAAATGGTCATAGCAAATGAGATTTTAAATAATAAATAAATTATTGTTACAGAAGCTTCTGCATAAACATATGGTATCTTCAAAGTATACTGGTGAAGGGTTTTCGTATTTTGATGAAGCTATAGTAGGTACGGATTATGAATAAATTACAATGCAAGGATATGAAGCGTATACTATTAAGATTGATGGTGAAACTAATGTTAATAGAATTAATGTTTTTGGTGATTATGGTTTAGAAGTTATTAAGGAATCATTAACATTTAAGCTTTTAAATAAATCACATGTAATAATTTAAAAAAATGAAAAATAAAAGGAGATAATAAAATGGATAACGACGAAGTAGTATGTGCATGTATTAATGTTACTGTACAAGATTTAAAGGATGCAATTGAAAATGGTGCTAAGTCATTTGAAGAGGTGCAGGATGTTACTCAAGTTAGTACTGGTTGCGGTGGTTGCACAGACAGTGTTAAAGCATTAGTTGATGAATTATTAGCAAAATAATAATTTGTAAAGTATATAGTAAATTTAAAACTAGTATGTGTACAGATACTTAGAAGTTCTGTTTCAGATGCTCAGTTTCTACAACAAAATACAAGAACCACCTATGTTGAGATGTAAATACATCTTTATGTAGGTGGTTTTTGTTTAAACTTGTTGAATTGAAGATTAAAATATACTATTACTAGGATTTTAAAAGTTAAAATAGTATAATAAATAATACAATGGACGTAAAAAAACTAAATCAGATGTACTAGGGGGTTAACCAATGATATATGATTATTTGAAAAATAACATTTTAATTACGGATGGAGCAATGGGAACATATTACTCTGAACTGACAGGAGATAACGTATTTAACTGTGAATTTGCCAATATAGAAAAACCAGAAATAATAAAAAACATTCATATCAGCTATATAGAGGCAGGTGCTAAACTCATTAGAACCAATACCTTTTCTGCCAACTCTTTAAATTTGGGTATATCACGAGAAAAAATTAAAGAGTTGATAAATGCTGGGTATAATATTGCAAAAGAGGCTACCAAAGGAAAGGATATCTTTATTGCAGCAAGTATAGGACCCATAAGTAATTCTATGTCGGATAAAAATGGTATTGATATTTTAGATGAATATAAGTTTGTTGTTGATGCATTTATAGAAGCAGGAGGACACATATTTTTATTTGAAACCTTTAGTAATTTAAACTATTTAGAAGAAATATCAGATTATATAAAGCAAAAAAATAATAATGCTTTTATTATAGTTCAATTTGCAATTATGCCAGATGGATTTACTAGAGATGGTATTAGTATTAATAGAATTGTGGAGGAAGTAAAATTAATTAAAAATGTTAATATATATGGATTTAACTGTGGTTCAGGGCCAGCTCATTTATATAAATCATTAAAAAAACTTCACATTTCAGAGGATATTATATCAGTACTGCCAAATGCTAGTTATCCAGAACTCATTAATGAAAGAACTATTTATGTTAACAATCCAGAGTACTTCGCTGAAAAAATGATAGATATTAAAAATTTAGGCGTGAAAATATTAGGAGGCTGTTGTGGTACAACACCTGATCATATAAAAGAGTTAACAAAGAGATTGTTAAACCATAATAATAAGGATTTTACAGATTCAGAAGTAAAGCTTATAACAAAAGAAACAGTAATTAAACAAAGCAATATTTTTCAGGATAAACTTTTAAGAAACGAATTTGTTATTGCAGTGGAACTAGATCCTCCATTTGATACTTCTATAGATAAAATTATTCAAGGAGCTAAGATTTGTAAGGAAAATGGAATAGATTTAATTACAATAGCAGATTCTCCTATGTCTAAGGTAAGAGTAGACTCTATTTCTATTGCTGCAAAGATTAAGCGAGAAATAGAAATAGATACAATGCCACATATTTGCTGTAGAGATAAAAATGTAAATGCAATAAGATCAGGCTTGTTAGCTGCTCATATTGAAGGCATTAGAAATGTACTTGCTGTTACTGGAGATCCTGTTCCAGCTGAGGATAGGATGGCAACAAAAAGTGTTTTCAATTTAAATTCTTTCAAATTAATAGATTTAATATCTGAAATGAATAATGAAGTTTTTGTTGAGGATGGTATAAGTATAGGAGGAGCTTTAAATCTTAATGTATTAAATAAAGAGTCAGAAGTAGCTAGGATGTGTAAAAAATCAGAGAATGGGGCAACTTTCTTTCTTACCCAACCGATTTATGATGAGGAAACTATTGAGTTTTTAAAGAATTTAAAGAAGAAAAATGTAAAGATACTTGGGGGAATACTTCCAATAGTTAGCTATAGAAATGCTCAGTTTCTAAATAATGAATTACCAGGAGTACATATACCTGAGATTTATATTAATAGATTTCATAAGGATATGTCAAAAGAAGAAGCAGAAGAAGTGGGAATAGAAATGGCAGTAGAAATAGGGAATAAGATAAAACCATACGTTGATGGTATATACTTTATGACCCCATTTAATAGAGTTCAAATGATTATAAAGATTATAGAAAAGATGATTTAACTATGTAAAGTTAACAATAAAAACACTATCAAATTTATTGAAGTTAAATAAATTTAATAGTGTTTTTTCTTTATACGCAGTTCAATAAAAATATCAATAAAATATTTAACTTAAATGATAATCCGGCTCAAATTAAATTTAACTCTTTGTGATATTATTTTTAAGCTTATCCTAAAATGTCAAGAGTTAAAAACTAATATGTGAAAATTCCCTAAAAATGTGAAAAATCACAGCTGAAGTTATTAAGCACTGATTGGTTTTATTCTATTGTAATCGTTTTTATAATTTGTTATTATAAAGTCAATGAAAGTACTTTCTAAGAATTTTTACAGAAGAAGCTTAAGTTTCATAAGAAATTTACGTGTAGTTATATTTAAAATTTTATATATTTAATATAAACGATATCCTGATTAAGGGGAAATATATTAATGGGGTGATGTTTTATGATGCAAAAAATTCAGCGTTTTGGTGCTGCTATGTTTGTACCAGTATTATTATTTGGTTTTGCTGGTATGACTGTTGGATTATCAATTCTATTTATGAATCAAGATATTATGGGATCAATAGCTAATCCAAATGGGTTATGGTATAAGTTTTGGTTTATAATTCAAGAAGGTTCATGGACTGTATTTCGTCAATTGCCACTTTTATTTGTAGTAGGCTTACCAATAGCATTAGCAAAAAAAGCCCAAGCTCGTGCGTGCTTGGAAGCTTTAGTAACATATTTAACATGTAATTATTTTATAAGTGCTATTCTTACTTTATGGGGACCTAGTTTTGGTGTTAATTTCAAAGCTGAGGTTGGTGGTACAAGCGGATTAACAATGATTGCAGGTATTAAAACACTTGATACAGGAATGATAGGATCAATTTTAATTGCAGCTATAGTTGTTTATCTTCATGAAAGATTCTTTAGTAAAAAACTACCTGATTTCTTAGGTATCTTTCAAGGTTCATGCTTTGTTGTAATCGTTGGATTCTTTGTTATGATTCCCGTTGCATTTGCAATATGTCTTCTATGGCCAAAAGTTCAAAGTGGAATAGGAGCATTACAAGGATTTTTAACTTCATCTGGTGTTTTGGGTGTATGGGTATATACTTTTCTAGAACGTATTTTAATACCAACAGGATTACATCACTTTGTTTATGGACCATTTATTTTTGGACCAGCTATAGTAGAAGGCGGTATAGCTGCATATTGGCCACAACACTTGTCTAGTTTTGCAACTTCTGCACATTCATTAAAAGAAATGTTCCCTGCTGGTGGATTTGCACTACATGGATCATCTAAAGTCTTCGGATGTACTGGTATTGCATTAGCAATGTATTCAACTGCTAGACCTGAAAAGAAGAAAGTTGTTGCAGGTTTACTTATTCCAGCTACGCTAACAGCAATTATAGCCGGTATTACAGAACCATTAGAATTTACTTTCTTATTCATAGCACCAGTTTTATTTGGTATACATGCATTCTTAGCAGGAACTCTAGCAGCGACACTGTATGCATTTGGAGTATCAGGTAATTTTGGTGGTGGTGTAATTGATTGGTTAGCACAAAACTGGCTTCCACTATTTAAATATCACTCAGGTACGTACATTACACAGGTAGTAATTGGTTTATGTTTTACAGCAATTTATTTCTTTGTATTCCGTTTTGCAATTTTAAAATTCAACTTTGCAACACCAGGTCGTGAACAAGATGATGAAGAAACAAAACTTTATACAAAGGCTGATTATAAGGCAAAACAAGCAGGAGATACAGCAACACAAAGTAATGAAGTACAACAAGGTAGTAAAGCTATGCAATTTTTACAAGCATTAGGCGGAAGTGAAAATATTCAAGATGTTACAAACTGTGCAACTCGTCTTCGTGTATCTGTAAAAGATGAAACTAAATTAGCGGCTGATAAAGTATTCCGTGCAGCTGGTGCACATGGCGTAGTAAGAAACGGAAAAGCTATTCAGGTTATTGTTGGACTATCTGTTCCTCAAGTAAGAGAGGAATTTGAAAGTTTACTTGGGCAACAAGTAAGCGTATAGACAATAAAAGTAAACGTATAAATAAATATTAACGCCATTTGAACTAATTATTAGTTCAAATGGCAGATATGAAATAAAAGGGTTAAATTTAAGGAGGAAATAATTATGAAAAAATTCTCAGTAACTATAGCTGGTGGTGGAAGTACATTTACACCAGGAATAATATTAATGCTGTTAGATAACTTAGATAAGTTTCCTATAAGAAAATTAAAATTCTACGACAATGATAAAGAAAGACAAGAAATAGTTGCTGGAGCATGTGAGGTTATTTTAAGAGAGAAAGCACCAGAAATTGAATTTTTAGCAACAGTAGATCCAGAAGAAGCTTTTACAGATATAGATTTTGTTATGGCTCATATAAGAGTAGGTAAATATGCAATGCGTGAATTAGATGAAAAAATTCCACTAAAGTATGATGTACTTGGACAAGAAACTTGTGGTCCAGGAGGAATGGCTTATGGAATGAGATCTATTGGTGGAGTTATTGAAATACTTGACTATATGGAAAAGTATTCACCAAATGCATGGATGCTAAATTACTCTAATCCTGCAGCAATAGTTGCAGAAGCTACTAGAAAATTGAGACCTAATTCAAAGATATTAAACATATGCGATATGCCAATAGGTATAGAAGTACGTATGGCTGAAATTTTAGGATTAGAGTCAAGAAAAGATATGTCAGTTCGTTATTATGGACTTAATCACTTTGGTTGGTGGACAGACATACGTGATAAAGAAGGAAACGATTTAATGCCAAAAATAAAAGAACACGTTTCTAAGCATGGTTATGTAGTTACTAATGGAGATAGCCAACATACCGAAGCAAGCTGGAATGATACCTTTGCTAAAGCAAAAGATGTATATGCAGTTGATCCAGATACATTACCTAATACTTATTTAAAATATTATTTATTCCAAGATTATGTTGTTAAGCATTCTAATAAAGAATATACAAGAGCAAATGAAGTAATGGATGGAAGAGAAAAGTTTGTATTTGGAGAATGTAGAAAGGTTATTGAAAAACAATCTACAGAAGGATGTGAATTACATATAGATGAGCATGCTTCATATATAGTTGATCTTGCAAGAGCTATAGCATACAACACAAAGGAAAGAATGTTATTAATTGTAGAAAATAACGGTGCTATTGAAAACTTTGATCCTACAGCTATGGTTGAAATACCTTGTATTCTTGGCAGTAATGGTCCAGAACCACTAGTAATAGGTAAAATTCCACAATTCCAAAAGGGATTAATGGAACAGCAAGTATCAGTAGAAAAATTAGTAGTTGAGGCATGGGCAGAAAAGTCTTACCAAAAGTTATGGCAAGCTATTACACTTTCTAAAACAGTACCTAGTGCATCCGTTGCTAAGAATATTTTAGATGATTTAATTGAAGCTAATAAAGCTTATTGGCCAGAATTAAAATAATATTCACTCACATTGTTTAATAGAAAAAAGTACAAGATATCTAATGATATCTTGTACTTTTTATTTTATTTACATCAGCTAATTTGTTATTTAATATATTATTTTGATATAATGTATATAACAGAGGGGTGAATGTATTGTGAGATTAGAAGAATTGGTTAACAATAATTATGAAAAATTAAATGAAAATGATTTGTATATTCTAAAGTATATTTTGAATAACAAGGAAGAATGTTACAATTTGGGGATTAATGAACTTGCCAAAAAATGTAATGTGTCTAGAACAACAATTCTTCGCTTTACACAAAAGTTAGGGTTTAAAGGTTATAGTGAATTTCGAGTACATTTAAAGTTGCAAGAAAAGGAAAATAGTAAAGATGAAAAGGATTCCGTTGAAAAATTATATACAGATTTAAATGAAACCATAAAACTTATTAAAGAAAAAGATTTTACTAATATTTGCAAGTTATTATATGATGCTGAAAGAGTTTTTGTGTATGGTACAGGTACGGCGCAAACTGCTATTGCTCGAGAATTAAAGCGCATCTTCTTGGTTGCACATAAATATTTTCATGTCATTGAAGGATATCGTGACTTTGAAGTCATAACCTCTAGTATAACAGAACGTGATGTTGTCATAATTATTTCTTTATCTGGCAATATAACCTCTTTCTATAGCTGTATAAATGAAATATCCATAAAGGGCATTGATTGTATTTCTATTACAAGACTAAGCGATAACCCCCTTTCAAGAATGACACCCCATAATTTATATGTAACGACTTCAGGTATGAGTTTGAGCAATGGTTTGAATTTTGAAACTTTTTCAATGTATTTTATCTTAATTGATGCACTTTTTAGGAAGTATCTTATGTATCAACAGCAGCAAGAACACAATTCAATAAAAATAGACAAATGAGCAATGGTTTATTATAGGTACGGAACTTTTAAATTTAATTTATTCCACATAGGATATTACTAGATTATGCCACTGATAAATAGTTTAAGAAAGTCTAAGCCTCAAATTAGCAGAAAAACTAAGAACTTTGATAAACTCGCTCAGGCTCAAACAGTATCAAAGTGCTAAGCTTTTCTACTAATTTGAGGCCAAGGCTTTCTAATAAACTATTTAAATGTGGCACAATCTAGTAATATCCTATGTTACATAAATTAAATTTAAAAGTTCCAGATCTATATAGATACCCACAGCTTAAATTCAATTTATACGTAGGGATATATTACTAATGTTGAAGTCGCATTTAAATATTTTTTTATTAGTCTTAGCGAAAATTTGAGAAAAATCTTAGAACTTTAGATATGTTTGAGGTACGAGTTTATCAAAGTTCTTAGTTTTTTCTCAAATTTGAGCTTTAGACTAATTAAAAATATTTAACGTGACGAAACATGGTAATATATTCCGGAGTATAAATTGAATTTCGGGCATGCTTATCTATACAAGGAGGGTAAAAAATGATAAGAGCTATTATTTCACCAAGTAAATATGTACAGGGTTCAGGTGTGTTAACAAATTTTAAAGAACATATTGACAAACTAGGGGATTCTTTTTTCGTTATATCAGATGCTTGGTTTTTTAATGAAGCAATAGAAAAAATCGGACAAGGGGTTAAAGGAAGTAACCTTGAAGTAGTTTTTGAAAAGTTTAATAGTGAATGTTCAAGAGCTGAAATTGATAGGTTGGTAGAACTTGCAAACAGAAATAACTGTAATGTTATAGTTGGTATAGGTGGAGGAAAAACTTTAGACATAGCTAAAGCAGCAGCTTACTATGCTAAAATGCCAGTTGTTATAGTACCAACTATAGCCTCAACAGATGCCCCATGTAGTTCACTTTCAGCTATATATACAGAAAAAGGGGTATTTAGTGAATATCTTGTGCTTTCACAAAACCCTAATGTAGTTATAGTTGATACAGACATAATTGCAAAAGCACCAGCAAGATTCTTAGCTGCTGGCATGGGGGATGCACTTTCAACTTACTTTGAAGCAAGAGCATGTGTTAGAGCTAATGGAAAAACTGTGGCTGGTTACCAAACAACGAAAGCAGCTATAGCCCTTGCAGAACTTTGTTATAATGTTCTTTTAGAAGATGGAGTAAAAGCAAAAATTTCTGCTGAAAGAGGAGTTACTACTAAAGCTCTTGAAAATATAGTTGAAGCTAATATCTATTTAAGTGGAATTGGTTTTGAAAGTGGTGGATTAGCTGCAGCACACGCTATTCATAATGGATTTACTGTGCTTCAAGAAATGAATCACATGTATCATGGAGAAAAAGTGGCTTTTGCAACAATAGTTCAATTAGTTCTTGAAAACAGCCCAATGGAAGAAATAGAAGAAGTAATAAGTTTCTGTTTAAGCGTAGGGCTCCCAACAACGTTAGAAGATATGGGGATAAAAGCTGTAAAAGAAGAAAATATAATGAAAGTTGCAATAGCCTCTTGTGCAGAGGGAAATTCTATGATTAATATGCCATTTAGAGTTGTTCCAGAAGATGTTTATGCTGCAATATTAGCTGCTGATACATTATGCACACAGTTTAAAATTAGAGAGAAAGCTTATTCCATATAGATCAATCTTAGGATATACCATACTTGATTTACATAGCACTACCCCCCTACGGAATGTGGAGGGGGGTAGTCAATGTGCTCCCAGCAAGTGAGGTTTTTAGTTATAATTTGAAAAATCTATCTAAAACTCTTGACATAGAATGATATACGTAATATATTACTTATATAAGTAATATATTACGTATATAACAGAAAAGCACCATATGGAGGCATATAGGTTATGGATATTATAAGTAAGCAAAAATATATATTTGGTAATTTGTTTCTCCTTGCAAAT
Organism: Clostridium sp. DJ247; assembly: GCF_014231265.1. Classification (NCBI taxonomy): domain Bacteria; kingdom Bacillati; phylum Bacillota; class Clostridia; order Eubacteriales; family Clostridiaceae; genus Clostridium; species Clostridium sp. DJ247. Next base: position 13,461 of record NZ_JABAIW010000053.1, read on the forward strand.
AAACTGCAGGTTATAGGAGATCAGTATCTTAGCGAGGATGATATGACTATAAAACAATGGTTTTTGACAGTGATGATTTTACAGTTCGGTGACAACCCTCCTACTCTCAGTAAGGTGGCGGAACTTATGGGTAGCTCTCGTCAGAATGTGAAGCAGCTTACCCTGAAGCTTAAGGAAAAAGATTTTTTAACTATGGAAAAGGATGAACAGGATGCTAGGGCTACTAGGCTTAAGTTAACGGAGAAAAGTCAGTTATTCTGGGAAAAACGTCAGAATAAGGATGATGAATTCATCAGAAATCTATTTATAGATTTCAGCGAAGAGGAAACTGATATATTATTCAGAGGTTTTAACAAGCTGTTTAAAAAAATTAAGGAAATTGAAAATTATTAAATTGATTATTGGAGGTATGAAAATGAATACATTAATAATTTATGCTACCAAGCATGGTACAACAGAAAAGTGTGCTTCTATACTTTCAAAGAAGCTAACAGGGAAAATTGATCTTCACAATTTAAAAGTAGGAGAATCCCCAGATCTCACTAAATACCATAGAGTAATCATTGGAGGCTCTATTTATGTAGGAAAAATTCAAAAGGAAGTAAGTACATTTTGCTTACAAAATCTCAATGAGTTGAAAAATAAAAAATTGGGTCTATTTATATGCTGCATGTTCAAAAATGACGCTGAGGTGCAGTTAAACAATTCTTTTCATCAGGAGCTTTTAGATAGTGCTGCTGCTAAAGAAAACTTTGGTGGTGAGATGAGGTTTAGTGATATGAGCTTTATAGAAAAGACTATAACCAAGATAGTGTCAAAGACGGTAGCAAAGAACGATACAAGTCTTTCTGCAATGGATGTGAAAAAAGATATGTGCATGATTTTAGAGAAAAATATTGATGGATTTGCACAGCAGATGAACAATGTCTAAATCATTAAATATTATAAAAAATCACGGAGGGTGCGTGAAATGAGATTATTCTTAAAAATTGTACTATCTATTATTATTGTTATCATATTATTTGGCGTGAGCGGAATATTCTTTTTAACCCGAGGAATTGAAGCAGGAAGGCAACAGGTAATTAATAATGTAGACCTAAGGCAGCTTAGTGATGGAACTTATGATGGAAAATATGAATCTGGAAGATGGTCCAATGAGCTGATGGTAACAATTAAAGACAATAAAATTTCTAAAATTGATATGGTTAAGGATGTTACCATCCCAAAGTCAGGTGTGTCGGATGAGCTGTTCAACAAAGTAGTTAAAAAACAAAATACCGATGTGGATGTTGTTTCAGGAGCTACAGTAACAAGTAAAGCTTATTTAAAAGCTATTGAAGATGCTTTGAAAAAGGGGAAGTAAAATAGTAACGGGAATTATGCAATGGAAAAAAAGTATATCCTGTTTATAATGATACTCTCGGCTATTTTGGTTGTTTCAGTAACTGTAAAAGCTACATTTTGTAGAAGTGGAAGTCATAGGTCTGGTAGTCGAATGGATAAACTAGATTTAGAGAAATTTAATAAATAAAAAAACCTCTTATGTTTTGATGATTTTAGATAAGATTACACATAAGAGGTTTTTTTATTTATGTTTTATAGCAGTACTAAATTAGTTTTGCATAATAAACAATGGAACCACCTTTAATTGTTTTCATAAACTTCAACACATTTCTCGTTTTCAAGTTTTATAGACTTGAAAACTAAAATACCTGCTATTGCTGATAAAACTGAGGCAGATATTATGCTAATTTTTGCTACAGACAGCAGTGCTCCTCCCTCAAAAGATAAAGACGCAACAAATAATGACATTGTAAACCCAATACCACCAAGTAAACTTGCACCATATATATGCTTTAGTGTTACTTGAGAAGGAAGTGCAGCTATTTTAAATCGTATTAATAAGTAAGCTGTTATAAATATTCCTAATTGCTTGCCTATAAAGAGACCAGATATAATTCCTAGACTAACAGGTGATAAAATCATCGTTAAAAAATTGCTAAAGTCAATAGTTACGCCTGAATTTGCTAGAGCAAATATTGGCATAATTACAAAGGCAGACCAAGGTACTAAAGCATGTTCAAGCTTATATAACATTGAATTTTTAAATTCTTTATAGTCTTGACCAACAGGTATTGTTAGTCCAAGTAATACTCCAGCAATAGTTGCGTGTACACCAGATTTTAAAAGACTAAGCCACAGTAAAATGCCTAAAATAATAAAAATAACAGAATATTTAACTTTTAATTTATTTATTACTATTAGAGCTGCTAGAACTACTAAAGCTACTAACAGAGCAATCCAGGAAATTTCACTAGTATAAAATATAGCAATTACAAGGATAGCTCCTAAATCATCAACTATTGCTAAAGCTGTAAGGAACACAACAATTCCTTTAGGTGCTCTTTTACTGCCTACTAAAGATAGTATTCCTAAGGCAAAGGCAATATCAGTAGCCATAGGAACACCCCAACCTGAAATAGTTGGCTCTTTATAATTGAATATTGCGTAAATAATAGCTGGTAAAATCATACCCCCAATAGCAGAAGCAATAGGTAGTATGGTTTTTTTTACAGATTTAAGTTCTCCAACAACCAATTCTCGTTTTATCTCCATACCAACTACAAAGAAAAATATAACCATTAGTCCATCATTAATCCAATGAAGAACTGACATTGATAGTGAAAATTCTTTATATCCGATAGTTATATAACTATGGAGTAAATGGTCATAAGGTAATGCAAGGTTGGAATTTGCAATAATTATGGCAAGAATAGCACAAATTAATAAGATTATACCACTAGAAGCTTCATGTTTAAAAAAGTATCTAAATGGTGCAATAATTTTACTAGGAATTTTCAGTTTCATATTACCACTCCTTTTATGTTTATAGTCTGCATATAATGGCAGAAATTAACCAAACATTTAGAACAAAATACATGAAATTATTAATATTATATAAAAATTTATATAATATTAAACTTTTAAGATATAATAATTTTAAAAAAATAAAAAAGTGGGGAACTCTAAAAGAGTTCCCCACCCCAGAAACTAATATTGCTTGAAAGTGAATTTAAAAATTCACCCAACCGTAAACTTTCCAATTTATTTTTATAGTAATGATTATATATTTTTAAAATTATATAGTCAAGAGTTTTTCTGCCACCTTCAGTAAATTTAACATAATTGTTTTAAAAAAATTGGTAACTCTAAAAGAGTTACCAACCTTAGAAACTAATATTGCTTGGAAGCGAATTAAAAATTAATTCACCAAGGCTTGCATTCTTTTCACAATGGGCCCTCTGGCTTTTTGTGCTAAGAAACAAATTCCACTTTTGAATAGTTCTGTATGAGCTCTTTAAAGTGTTTCTCGATTCTTGCAATTAAATCGGCATCTTTTTGTTCATCTAAGCATTGATATGGTTTTCCATTATAATTACCCTGATAGGTCAGCACACCTTTGATGGATTTTTCTTTATCGTATAGTTCTTTGATGATTTTACATTCTTTGTCATCAGGATTGATCAATAAAATCGCATAAAGCAGACCTGCTGCAGCACCAAACTCTAACATAGGGGTAGAAACTTCATTTTTTTGTGCTAAATCAATCGTTCCCAGTATACGTTCGCCGTTTTGCAATTTTCTCAACGGGTCACGGCCAACACGGATACATGGATCTTTGAAAGAATACCTGCATCGTTTAATAAAGTTAGCAATAAAATTGTCCACATACTCTTCTAATTCTGGATCATGTTTTAAAATAGCGGGTTTTATTTCTTTTTTCATCACTGTTTTGACAAGTAAAATTATACGTTCATCTCCCATACCCTGACCAATTGTTTTGTAACCTAATAAGCTTGAGTACCATGCAATTATGGCATGAGTTCCGTTAGATAATTTGTTTTTCACATCCTGCATTTTTGATATATTATCTACTGTTTTAATTTGTCGCAATCTTTCTAAAATAGGGCTTCCTTTACTTGCGTATAATAGGATATCGGGTTCACTGTTGAATAAAGTAATATTCAGCCTGGATAATTTCTGAGTAATCTGTGATACGTTGTATAGCTTTTTAGAAATACCTTTCACTAAAGTAGCTTCTTCGCTTTCAACATTATTCGTTTTCGAATTTTGATCCTCTTGCTTCCCAGTGATAACCTTTTGCTTTGAAGGATCTTCGAAAAGCAAACCAATATCCAACTCTTTTTTTCCTATATTTCCTTCAAGAGTTTTTAAATTCATTCGTGCTTGTTTTAAAATAGTTTTTTTGTTTATTTTAGAAACCATTCTGTTTACAACGGTCTCGCAAAAAAAAGCATTAGATATGATTTTCTTTGATTCCTCTTTTCCAACAAAATTTTTTAGTGCATTTTCAACATTTCGTTTTACATACAAAGCTCCTCCAATTTTATTTAATATTACAAGAATTGTTATATGCTTGCCGTTGTCTCGATATCGTTGGATTAATCCTTTTGCAATGGTAACTGATTCTTGTTTGATTGCTGTTTCAGGAAGACTGAGCCCAATGATTTCTGATTCCGTATACATTTTTTTCATTTCAACTTCATCGAAAATATCCACCAGTCGCACATTAGTGATTGTTTGATCAAAAGCTAAATTCTCATAATGAACATTGAATTTACCAAAAGCATTGACTAACTCCCGCAAATAGGAATGTCTACAAGCACCTACTATTTCAACAGGTCTTGTGTACCCATCCCAGTGTGAAAAAATTTGTGTTAAGTATCCTCCGCCTATGGCACCAAAACCATGAATACCCACCTTCATATGGTTGAACCTTCGTGGAAAATGTTCGTTTAGCCTTGGCTTAGGCATTTTAGCGGTGAATTTTATCAAGTCATTCAAAAAATCTACCATGCTATCATAGGCCTTAAAAGCACGAGCTTTGATTTCTTGTTTTGGCTCTTTCATATCTTTCACAAATATAGAAATTCCTCCTGAAGCTGAGGCGGCAAGAAGCCCGTTTTGAGAATCCTCAAATATTAAGCAATTTGAAGGCTCGCAGTTCAATTCACTGGCTGCTTTTAAAAATATTTCTGGATTCGGTTTTCCATTTTTTACTTCATCTCCACATATAATAATATCAAAATAGCTCATTATATAAGAACGCATAAGATACTCTTCTGTTATACTTCGTTTGCTTGAGGTAGCAACCGCAAGCAATATACCGTTCTTCTTTAGTCTTTCTAAAACATCAATCAAGCCTTTCTTAATCGGAACTCCATTTTTTCTAACATACTCCAGCTCAAGTTCGTCTGCTTTTTTGCGAATTTCCTTGTAAGGATAATTATCCCCATATCGCTTCTTGGCAAGTTCTTCTGATGATTGTGCACTAAGCCCTAAGGAATCCATTAGAAGATCATCCTCCATACTCTTTCCATAGAGAATTTTGGAGGCCTGTTTCAACATTTTCATCCTGAGTCTTTCAGTATCAAACATGGTTCCATCCATATCAAAAATTGCTGCATTTACTGTTTTCGTTTCAAAAATCATTTTGTTTCCCTCCAATAAAAATCATGTATTTTCTGCAAATTCCAAAGTATAGGTATAAAATCAGATAAATATGTCGAATACATATTCGGTCAAAAGTCTTTGTTTGACAGAATAGTATATTAGGATATCTGTGTAATATGTTTAATAAAAGCAGATTTGTTGCAACTGACAACTTAATTATATATAACAAGTTGTTGGTTGTCAAGTTGACCATTAGAATATAAATGTAGACAAATAACAGACCCTGTCCCTTATCTCATCTACCTTTTAAACCTATCAACCTAATCACTCTAAAGCTCCTGTGAAAAAAATTCCTATTGACTATGTGGTGAAAAAGGAGCATAATAACATCATCTTGACCATATGGTCAATGGAGTTTCATAGGAGGTAATGTAGTATGAAAGATCCTATTGTTGTAGTAAAAGACGTTATAAAGGAATATACCATGGGAGAGGTAACAGTAAAGGCTTCTGATGGCATGAGCTTTGAAATCCTTAGAGGGGAATTCGTTGTGGTACTTGGTCCAAGTGGTTCAGGCAAAAGTACAGTACTAAATATAATTGGTGGAATGGATAGACCTACTTCAGGACAGGTTAACGTGGATGGAAAAGATATAACTAAATACTCAGATAATGAACTTACTATGTATAGGCGCAAAAATATAGGATTCGTATTTCAATTTTATAACCTTATGCCCAATCTTACAGCCCTTGAGAATGTGGAATTAGTTACGGCACTTAGTGATAATCCTTTAAACCCAAAAGATATTATTAAAGATGTAGGTTTAAGTGAAAGATCATCAAATTTCCCCGCACAGCTTTCTGGAGGAGAACAGCAGAGAGTAGCTATAGCAAGAGCACTTGTAAAGAACCCATTATTACTTCTATGCGATGAACCCACAGGAGCTTTGGATTTTAACACAGGAAAGCTAGTTTTAAAGCTATTGTATGATATTAATAAAAGTATGAATAAAACAATAATGGTTATTACACATAATGCTGCTATTGCAGCTATGGCTCATAGGGTTATTAGAGTTAAAAGTGGTACAGTAGAGTCTGTAACCGTTAATGAGAGACCTGAGCCACCTGAAAGGATTGAGTGGTAATGAATATTTTATTCAGGAATTTACTTAGAGATATAAAACAATCAAAGGGGCAGTTTATTTCTATATTAATTATAGTTATTTTAGGAGTTACATTTTATACAGGAATAAATACTATGTTTAGAAATCTTTCTGACTCAAGTGATAAATATTATGAGGAATATAGACTAGCAGATATTTGGGTAGATTTTTATAAAGCACCACTAGGTGTAAAAGATAAAATAGAGGAACTACCTTATATAAAAGCAGCCACAGGAAGAATTGTTCAGGATGCCAGTATAAATATTTCAGGAGAAAATGCAACTTTGAGATTTATTACCCTTCCTGATGTAAAAAAAGATATAGTAAATGATATAGTAATAAAATCCGGCAGGTATTTTTCAGAAGGAGATAGTAATCAATGTGTTGTAGATGAAGATTTTTTCAAAGCCAATGACTTAAAAATAGGACAATATATTTATCCAATCATCAATGGGAATAAAGTTAAGTTGAAGGTTATGGGCTCAGTTAAAAGCCCGGAATTTGTATATACCTTAAAGGATGCAAGTGAGCTAATGCCTGACAATAAGAAGTTTGGCATAGTATATATTAAACAATCCTTCGGAGAAGCAATTTTTGATTTTAAGGGGTCTATAAATAGTGTTTCTGTGCAAGTTTCTCATAGCAGTGATGTTAAAAATATAAAAGATGATATAAAAAAAGTTTTAAAAAATTATGGAGTAAAGAGCGTTATTGACAGAGAACAACAGACAAGCACTATGATGCTAAATGAAGAAATAAAAAAACTGCAGTCTATGGGAGGTACTTTTCCTATAATATTTTTTATGGTTGCTGCAGTTATTATCTATATTATGATGGGGAGAATGGTGGAAAACCAAAGAGCTCAGATTGGGGTATTAAAGGCTCTAGGATTTACCAACATACAAGTACTCACTTATTATATGTGTTACTCTGCAATTATTGCAATTTGCGGCAGTGTAATAGGTTCTATACTTGGAACTTATATGGGTGTAGGCTTTACTAAACTTATTAATCAGTATTTTAACTTACCCATAGCAGGGATGAAAATTTACAGAGAGCTTGTACTTCCTGCTTCCTTATTAACATTATTTTTCTGTTTATTTGCAGGGTATCATTCTTGTAAAGTCATATTTAAGATTATGCCTAGTGAAGCTATGAGAGCTAAAGCACCAGACAGTGGTAAAAAAATAATTATTGAAAAAAGTGAATTAATATGGAGAAACCTTAGCTATGTATGGAAGATCATATTAAGAAACTTATTTAGATATAAAAAAAGAGCCATGCTAACTTCTTTAGGAATAATATTTTCTTCTGCAATACTTTTAGTAGCTTTAAGTATGAAGGATTCTATAGATTTTATGATAAATCAGCAGTATGGAAATATTCAGAACTATGATATAAAAGTTAACTTTTCAAGATTAATCAGTGTAGAAGATTTAAATAAAATTAAGGATATTCCTCATGTAACAGCACTAGAACCAGTACTTGAAACAGGTATCGAAATATCCAATGGCTGGAGGAGTAAAGATGTAGGATTTACTGCACTTGTAAAAGAGCCAAATATGTATAGGGTAGAGGATAAAAATGGTAAAGCCATAAGTATGCCATCTAGCGGTATACTTTTATCTGAAAAAATTGCAAACACTTTGGATGTAAAACCAAATGATAGTGTGAATATAAGATTTTTCTTTCCAGGAAAAGAGAAGAAACAGGTGGTGGTGAAGGGCATTGTAGTTCAATATATGGGCTTAAGTACTTATACTTCTATGGACAATTTAAATAATGTACTAGGAGAAGGTCAAGTTGCCAATTCAGCTGTGTTAAAACTTGATAACAGCAGTTTTGAAAATCAGGTTAAAGATAAGCTGAGAGATATGGCTGCAGTGAACTCTGTAGAATCAAAGACAGATTCTCTTAACGTCCTTTTGAAAAATATGGGAGCTACAAAGTCCTCTATTGGGGTATTAATCCTGCTTGCAGCAGTTCTTCTTATTGCTGTGGTATACAATATTGCTACTATTAATATTTTTGAAAGGCAGAGAGAGTTGGCTACTCTAAAGGTATTAGGTTTTAAAGATAATGAAGTTAAAAAGCTAATTTTTAATGAGAATTATATAATTACCATATTTGGAATAACTATAGGACTGCCTCTTGGAAGGTGGCTTGGAAGTTATATGATGGCAGCTAGCAGTACGGATTCTTACAGTTTTCCTTATGTAGTTGAATATAGAACATATATTCTCACTATAGTACTTACACTTACTTTTACTGCATTGACTAACGTTATTTTGATGAAAAAAATTAAATCAATTGATATGATAGAAGTTCTAAAGAATAAAGAGTAGAGATAGATATGTAATTCAAAAATTTTACTTAAATTGGTACTCATAGGAGCATCTCTTAGGTACTGATAACTACTTTAAGTTATCTTTAAGGTTCTCTGGTTAAACAGAGAGCCAAAATCAGTGATTTTGTGCGAATCGCTTACTCCTATGAATACCTATAAATGTAAAGCTTAGAAGTTAAATATAGAGGAGATGAGTGTATATGAAAAGAAAGAAACTGTTTTGGACAGCTACTCTAATAATAGTGTGTGCAGCAAGTGCATTAGCATATGTAAAGCTGCAAGAAGGACAGACTGTGGAAACTGCAGTTGTGTTAAAAGGTGAGATTAGGCAGTATATTGAGGATACGGCTGCAGTTCAGAGTAATAAAAAACAAAAGGCATATATTGAAGGTTCGGGAAGAATAGCTAGTATAAATTTTAATGTAGGCGATTCTGTAAAAAAAGGCGATGTGTTGTTAACCATGGATAAAGGAGACTTAGAGCTAAAGCTTCAGGATGCTAATGCAAAGATTGATGCTGCTAAGGCTCAGCTTCAAGGCACTGATATTTCTAATAGTATAAATAAAATAGAAATTGCTGAAGCAGCTGTAGATCAAGCTAAGGTTGCTTATGAAGCTGCAGATAGAAACTTAAATAATTCAAAAAAACTCTATGATTCCGGCAGTATAAGTAAACAGGAACTAAATAATGCTGAAGATGCATATAAAACTGCTGAGGCGGCTTTAAAGTCTGCAAGTTATCAATTAGAAGATATTAAAGCAGGAACTCCTGATTATGTAAAAAGCCAATATGCAGCTCAAATGAAACAAGCTGTAATTCTAAGAGATAGTATAACAAGAGATATAGAAAAGCAGCAGGTTATATCACCAGTTGATGGAATTATTCTTGAAAAACTTGTGCATGAAAATTCACTAGGAACAGCTGGTACAGCAGCATTTTCAATAGGTGATACTAAGAGTTTGGAACTTGAAGCAAATATATTGTCTGATGACATTTATAAGGTTAAAATAGGTAATGAAGTAGAAGTAAGTGGAAAGTCAATAGGTAATTCAACTATAAAAGGTAAGGTTATAAAAATAGCACCTGAGGCAAAAAATACACCCTCCTCTTTAGGAGTGAATCAAAAGAGAGTACCTATAACTATAGAAATAAACGGTGATATGGGCTTACTAAAGCTGGGTTATGATTTGGATGTTAAAATAATAACTGAAATGAAGAAAGATACTTTAGTGATACCTGATACCGCTGTATTCGATTATAAAGGCAGCTCTTGCGTATTTGTGGTGGATAGTGGTAAAGCTGTTATAAAGAAGATAAAGAAAGGCATAGAAAGTGAAAAAACAGTAGAGGTAATAAGCGGGTTGAAGTCAGGAGAAAAGATAATAGTTAAACCTGATAACAACATAAAAGAAGGAATAAAGATAAAGTGAAACTTGAATCGGATAAAGTAATAAATTGAAGCTAAATAAAAAGTAGGAGAGAGTGTCATTGATTGATAAATTTGAAAGCTTACCAGAGGAAAAAAAGAAAAGGATCTTAAATGCTTGTATTGAGGAATTTGCACTAAATGGGTATGACAAAGCATCTACAAATTCCATAGTAAAAAAAGCGGATATTTCCAAGGGAATATTATTTCATTACTTTGGAAACAAGAAAAATCTTTTTCTCTATATATTTGACTATTGTATGAATCATTTGATAGATAAATATTATTCTGTGAAGGAAACAGAACCAAAGGACATTTTTGAAAGGATTATGTGGATTAGTATATTAAAAATAAAGATATTTCATGAGGAACCTCTTATGAATAGGCTGGTCTTTTCAGCAATTTCAAATATGTGGGAATCGTTAAAGCCAGAGATTACGGAAAGGTATAACACTTATTATGCAAAGCATATGCCGGAATTTTTTAGGGATATAGATACATCAAAATTCAGAAAGGAAATTGATACACAAAAGGCTATAGAGCTTATTATGATGTGTACGGATGGAATTTCAAATAAATATCTGCAAAAGTATAAAAATAAGCCTGTAGATGAGGTTTTTAATGACGTAGAGAAGATTGTGGAAGAGTATAATGAGTATATGGATGTTTTAAAATTTGGTATATATGGCGAAACTGAAGGAAAATAAATTAGTAGCAAGTAGTTCTATAAACAATGATAAGTTATATTTTATAATAATAAACTAAATAATTAACAATCAGAGATTTAGATAAGTATTTGTTTATAGTAAAGAGTATTCAATTATAAGGGTTGAATGCTCTTTATTTATTTAACAGCATAATTTATACTGGCATAATGACATAAATGCTAATGGAATATCAAAAATCTAATTCCTAACCTACGAAATAGTATTAAATTTGAAATAAATATATATTAAAATAATTAAATTCTTAAATTTTATTGATAATATCTATCAATTATGATACCCTATAGGGGTATAATGTATATTAAGGAGGTTTAAGAATGAAAGAGTGTATGGATATTCCAGCTGTTAGAGCAAGACTTAAACGTATTGAAGGTCAGATACGTGGTATAGCAGATATGGTAGAAAAAGATATCCCATGCGACCAGATTCTGATACAAATAGGTGCAGCAAAAGCAGCATTACATAAGGTCGGACAAGTTGTATTAGAAGGTCATTTACAACATTGTGTTATAGATGGGGTCAAGAATGGAGACGCTGAAAAAACACTAAAAGATCTAGCTAATGCTATTGAACATTTTTCACGTATGGTCTAATAATTCTAAGTTGGGAGTGGTTATAGTGAATAAAATAAAAGAATGGATTATGGATGATGAACAGCGAACTATAGTATTTACGGTAATCTCCGGATTATCATTATTTATTAGTTTTTTTGGAGGCTTAAAAAATATAATACCTTTTGATATAGCTTGGATAGCAATTATTCTTTGTGGACTGCCAATAATAAAGGGTGCCATAGTTGGCTTAATTACAGAGTTTGATATTCGTGCTGATGTGCTTGTTTCAATTGCACTTATTGCATCAATTATAATAGGTGAGACATTTGCTGCTGGTGAGGTGGCATTTATTATGACAATTGGATCTATCTTAGAAGAAATTACTGCACGTAAAGCACAGGAAGGACTTGAAAAAATTGTACGTCTTACCCCTAGAACTGCTCGTATAGTCAAAGATGGAGTAGAAACAATAATTTCAGCTGAGGAAGTAAAAATTGGTGATATCTTGCGTGTACTTCCTGGTGAAACAGTAGCAGTAGATGGTGTAATTATATCTGGACAGACATCTATAAATCAGTCAGTAATGACTGGAGAATCTCTTCCTATTGATAAGTCATCAGGTGATGAAGTATTCAGCGGAACAGTCAATCAATTTGGGTCCTTTGACATGAGGGCAACAAAGGTAGGAGAAGACAGTTCTTTGCAGCGAATGATAAAATTAGTAGAATCAGCAGATGCAAGCAAAGCTAAAATTGTAAGATTAACTGATCGATGGGCAACCTGGATTGTTATAATAGCACTTGTATCAGCACTAGCAGCGTGGATGGTAACTGGAGAAATTATCCGTGGAGTAACAATTTTAGTAGTATTTTGTCCGTGTGCATTAGTACTTGCCACTCCAACAGCTATTATGGCTGCTATAGGAAATGCTACACGTTTTGGAATTTTGGTACGTTCTGGTGACGCCTTGGAACGTCTTGCTACAGTAAAACGAATTGCTTTTGATAAAACCGGTACTCTAACTTATGGAAATCCGGAAGTGGTTTCTGTAGAAACTTTTTCATCTGATTTTTCACAGGAAGATCTATTAAAAATAACAGCCGTGACGGAAAAACGGTCAGAACATCCATTAGGACGTGCTGTATTAAGACATGCCACAGCACTTGGATTAAATTTACAAGAGCCAGATGACTTTCATATGATTCCGGGTCGTGGAGTTAAGGCCAGTGTTGGTGGTAAAGATGTATTAGCAGGTAATCTAGAACTTCTTGAGGAACATGATATAACGGTACCCAATGAAATATTTTCGGCTGCATCATTACATAGAAATGTAGGCTGTACTATTATTTTTATAGCAATGGATAAAAAAATTATTGGATTTATAGCTTTATCTGATACATTACGTAATGATGCGTATAAAATGATTGAACTTATTCATAACAAAGGTATTAAAACTATCTTACTTACAGGTGATAACAAGCAAGCAGCATCTAATATAGCAGAAAAAGTTGGTATAACAGATATAGAAGCTGAATTGCTGCCAGAAAATAAAATGACCATAATAGATAATTTGCAACGTGAACATAGTGAAAATATTTGTATGGTAGGGGATGGTATTAATGATGCACCAGCATTAAAAATGGCATTTGTAAGTGTAGCAATGGGCAGAATAGGTAGTGATATAGCTATAGATGCAGCAGATATTACACTTGTAAGTGATGATATTCAACGCATTCCATATTTGATACAACTTTCGAAAAAAACAATGCGAAAAATTAATTTCAATATAGCCTTGGCTATGATACTTAACTTTGTTGCCATAGCATTAGCTGCATTAGGAATACTAGGACCTGTTGCAGGTGCATTAGTGCATAATGTAGGCTCAGTTTTTGTAGTATTAAATTCTGCACTATTATTAAGGGGAAAAGAGCAGAATTAAGTTCAGATTCTGACATCAAATTTTAATACTTTTCTAATGAGTCGTGGTGTATAAAATTCAACTTATACTCTAGTATAGGTACGGAACTTTTAAATTTAATTTATTCCACATAGCATATTACTAGATTATGCCACTGATAAATAGTTTAAGCAAGTCTAAGCCTTAAATTAGCAGAAAAGCTAAGGACTTTGATAAACTCGCTTACGCTCAAACAGTATCAAAGTACTAAGCTTTTCTACTAATTTGAGCCCAAGACTTGATAATAAACTATTTAAATGTGGCAGAATCTAGTAATATGCTATGCTCCATAAATTAAATTTAAAAGTTCCAAATCTATATAGGGTTCCTGCAGGTCAACTTAACTTATACTAGGGAATATAATGACAATTCTGAAGATCATTTAAATACTTTTCTTTATAGTCTTAGTGAAGTATTTGAAAAGGAGTTTAGACCTTTAGATATGTTCGAGGGTCGCGAGTTTATCAAAGGTCTTAACTACTTTTCAAATACAAGCTTTAGACTATAAAAAAGTATTTATGGTATCGAAGAATTATCATTATATTCCTGGGTATATGTAAAGTTTTAGGCTTGGAACCCTATATTACCATTATTTATCGGTTAAACATTTTTATGTTTGGCATAAAATTCATTATAACTTTTAAGTTCTCTTCTTAAAAGACTAGGAGTATCAAGCTTATATGGACAATGATTTTTGCAGTTACCACATTCTATGCAATTATTTATTAGCTCCATTTTTTCTTTAAAGTTATCTTCTAAGAAACCTTGGTATGGAGCTCTGCCTAGAAGAAGCGTTATTCTCGCTGAGGTAGGAATTTCAATTCCGGCAGGGCAATGAAATAGTTGAAAATATAAACATGTATAACAATGTTGATATAAAGTGAAACTTGAATCAGATGAGAGTATAAGAGCAGGTAGTCATCGGATAAATAACAGTAAGAGGTCGTGATAAATTTACAAAAACAATCCTTGTGGACTAAGAGTTTTTAGGTATTTGTAATGATAATTGGCCCTTTTCTAGGACTTACTACTATAGCTCATTATAGCTTTAATATACTTTTTATTATATGTTCAATATATTCTGCATTATCTTTTTTATGTGGAAACTTTACGCATATACCAAAATCCACCGGTAAAAGAAATACTGAGATGAATAAATCTCTGAATTTAAAGAGCTTTTTTGAGCCAAGTGCAACGACTATATCTGTTATTGGTGCTCTTACCGCCTTTGCTTATGCAGGAATAACTACATTTTCTTCCATATATGCAAAGCAAATTGGAATGGGGATCGGGGCCTTTATACTAGGCATAATAGCTTCATATACAAGCTATCGTTCAATGTACATTTTCACTGCTGTAATTGTGGTGTGCTCAGCTTTGATTTATTATGCTTTATATCATAGAAAAATGATTAAGGAAGATTATTATATAAAAGAGTTATCAAAAGCGGAATAAGGGTTTTAGAGAAATAGTATTTTATAAACATCACTTTAGGTTCATCCAGAGTGGTGTTTTTTTCATTCTATCTTTGGAGTCCATAAAATGTTAAATTGTCTAAAATTCGGGCTTTACATTGTTTTATCTAAAACTTAACCTAAATCTGCATTCCAAAATTGCTTAATATAAATATTATTATATTAGGAGTATAAGAGAAGAGGGGTTAAGTTTGATAATCAATACACATTTATTATTTTCAAGGATTATATACAAACATTGTTTAAAAAAATTAGATTTTAAGTTACACAAAAGTACTTTTCTATATGGAAGTATAAAACCTGACATTTTTTGTAATCACTCTAAAGAATCTCATACTTTAGATGAAACTATAAATATTGTATCTGAATATTCCGATGAATTAATTAATAACGAATCTAATATTAAGCAGTTCTCAATGACTTTAGGAGTAATATGTCATTATATATGTGACTATTTCTGTCTGTATCACTCAGAAGAGTATAGTAATAAAAACATTTTCAAGCATCTTATATATGAAATAATTCTTCACATTAGTTTATTAATTCTTATTATAAGAGGCAAACTGAAATTTGTTAATAATAGAAACTTACCACAAAGAAATATATTGTCAATTATATTTCACATGCAAAAAAGGTATTTTCAAAAGAGGAAGTCGTTTCTAAGAGATATAACCTATGCATTGTCAACAATAACTTGGGTAACGGAATCAATAATTTATTTTAGTATCAATAAATCTAAAAATTACGCGGAAAATAAAGCCGAGATTTATGAATTACCCAAAGCTATAGATAGGATAGTGTGAAAATAGATGTTTTGCTTATGCTTTTACCTGGGGTAAATGGAAAAACTTCTCGGGGAAGTATTGGATAAAAAGTACACGTAGGGTATAGTTCTTACATGTACTTTTTTTATATAGTATATGTTTTTAATTTCTATAACTGTGTTAGCATAGTTTAAATCTATCTTATATTTATTGAGCAAATATACTTTAATCAAATATCTGAACGTGTTAGGGGTCTTATTGGAAATATAAAGCAAAATACATTTAGACAACTGAGACTTGTAAATAACTTACTGGATATTACAAGACTAAATTCAGGGCGATTTAAATTAAATATGAAAAATATTGATATAGTTTTTTTAACTAAAGTTATTATAGAATCAGTAAGAATATATGCAGATCAGAAGAATATAAGGTACATAAAATTGTCATAGTGTTTTTATTATATTAAGCATAATTATTAATGTGATTTAAAAAAATCCTACATGTATTTTGAATTCTGAGACAGTTCCTAATTTTCTATACAAATTTGTAAAAAACTTTATAAAAAGCTAAACTAAAGAAAAAAATGGTCGATAGTTACTACATAAAATTAATTATATAATCACCTAAAGGAGGGATACATTCATGAATAGTCTAGAAGAGAAGTTAACAAGAGATGAGATTCGTGAAATTCAGACAAAAAAATTAAAAAATATAGTGAAATATGTTTATAAAAATGTACCATTTTATAAAAATAAATTTAATCAAATAGGATTAATGCCAGATGATATAAAATCATTAGAAGATGTTAAATTATTGCCATTTACGACAAAACAGGATTTAAGAGATAGTTATCCTTATGGAATGTTTGCTGTGCCTATGAACAAAATTGTAAGAATTCATGCTTCTTCTGGAACCACTGGCACACAGACTGTGGTAGGATATACAAAAGAAGATATTAAAATATGGTCAAAGCTAATAGAAACAACCTTAAGAAGATATGGTGTAACTCCAAATGATATAGTTCAGATTTCTTATGGATATGGATTATTTACTGGTGGATTGGGAATTCACTATGGTGTTGAACGCTTGGGAGCTTCAGTTATACCTATATCAGGAGGAAATACTGAGAAACAGATACTAACAATGAAGAATTTTGGGGTCACTGTACTGGCATGTACTCCATCCTATGCTCTTCATATATATGACACCATGGTAAGAATGGGTATATCACCTGAAGAGTTGAAGTTAAGAATAGGTATCTTTGGGGCTGAACAATGGTCTGATGAAATGAGAAAAAATATTGAAAAAAAGTTCAAATTTAAGGCATATGATATATATGGATTAAGCGAAATAATGGGTCCTGGAGTGGCTGGTGAGTGTTTTGTTCAAAAGGGACTTCATATTAATGAAGACTATTTCCTTCCAGAAATAATTAATACTAAAACTCTAAACCAGGCTGAAGCTGGAGAACAGGGAGAATTAGTTTTTACAACTTTAACAAAGGAAGGAATTCCTCTTATAAGGTATAGAACTAGGGATATATCAGCACTGGATTACAAAGAATGTCAGTGTGGCTGTTCTTTTGTTAAGATGACCAGAATAGAAGGCAGAAGTGATGATATGATGATTATACGAGGAGTAAATGTCTACCCAATGCAAATTGAGAAGATACTTCTTGATTTTGAGGAATTGACACCTCATTATACATTGACTATAGATAGAAAAAACAATCTTGACCAGTTAACAATTTCCGTGGAAATGCCTAATGGTGTGGACTCTTATGGAAAAGAACATTTATGGGCTTTACAAAAAAGTATCAACAGTAAAATACATAATATGTTACAAGTATCTTGTAACATAGATTTAGTTAACCCAAATACTCTTATACGAAGTGAAGGAAAAGCTAGTAGAATAGTGGATAGAAGAGTCATATAATAAAGTGAAACTTGAATCAGATGGGAGTATTAGAGCGGGTAGTCATCGGATAAATAAGTTTTTGTGGTACTTACAAAGAAAAATTTGTCTCCAAAATGTGTTAGTTAAAATCTAACACATTTTGAGACGAATTTTTTTTAATTAAGTATGTGTATTAAAATTGATATAGCAGGGAACACATAGCAACTCCTGCTCCTACGGAACAGAATACTGCTTTTGTATTCTCATTTATAGTTTTATTTTCAAGTGTTTCATGTAAAGCAAGTATTGGACTGGTGGTTCCCGTGTAACCATACTTATGGCCGATATATGTAAATCTTTCTTCATAGTCTTTAATATTTAGTAATTTAGCGGTTTCTGTTATGAATTCCTTAGAATATTGTGACAAAAAGAAATATTTAATTTCATCTATAGAAAAATTATATTCAGCTTTAAACTCGTCTATGGCCTTACTCCATTCTGGTGCAAAAAAATCAAGATGAAATGGAGTCCATTGCTGTTTCTTATAGTATTCATTTGTTGTATCAAAACGAGCTTTAGTAAGACCACACGCAGGGGAAACAATAGTATTGTAATATTCGGATTTAGTACAGTATTTAGAATCCAATATGCCTCTAGGGCTATCTTCTTCAATACATTGAAGAATTACTGCGGCACCAGCGTCTCCAGAGGTTGGGTAGGTATATTTACAATCTTCTCTGGCAATAGAAGATGATAGTAAGCCTCCTGCTACAAGTGCATATTTTATATTTTTACTTGTTTTCATGTAACGGCTTATTTGATCCATTGCCACTACCATTCCAACACAATTTGAATTTAAATCGTAGACAGTATGTGCATTTAATGCCTGTAATTCATGATTTATTATAAGAGCATTGGAAGGAGATAGATATTCTGGTGTGTCAGAAGAGAATATTATAGCATCAAGTTCATCGGCGGATATACCGGCATTCTCAAGTGCCTTTTTTGAAGCCTCTATAGACATTGTTAGGGCGTTTTCTTTATCATTATCCACAAGATATCTTTCTTTTCTTCCTAATTTATCTAAAAAATCAGTGATATCTTTTCCGCTCTTTTTAAAATGTTCTATATAATAACTATTGTCCACTTTGGTGGAAGGGTGATATATACCTGTCCCAATAATATTAACGTTTTTATATTTCATAGTATGTTCCTCCTGAAATTTTAGTATTAATAAAAATAGTCATAAGAGATATTTCGTTTATTTTTTAGTTAAATACAAAATTTAATATGGTTAAATTTTGGTATAATCTATTATATATTATAC
>NZ_JABAIW010000054.1:0-30377 GCF_014231265.1 Clostridium sp. DJ247
TTCCGTTTTTTTGTCAGAACTTTTTTTTCATTGTCAGGACTTTTTTTTAAGTGTCAGAACTATTTTTTTGGGCTACAACCCTTTAGCTATCAAAAACATAGTTTTCATGCCTAACGAAGTAAACTTTTCTTCGTACTCTGTAACCACATTCTCTGTGAAATCACTCTTATGCAAATCATAAGTTAAATACTCTATACTAAACCCACTTTCCTTAAAGTATTCCTGTGATTCTTCAAACAGCTCTGTGTCATCTGTCTTAAACCATATTTCGCTGTTAGGTTTTAAGAATTTTTTATACTCATTTAAAAACTTACTATGAGTAAGCCTTCTTTTTTTATGTCTATCCTTCGGCCATGGATTACAAAAGTTTATATATATTCTACTTATTTCGTCTTTATCAAATATTTCTGATATACCAGCTATATTCATAGGAATAACTCTAACATTCTGTACTTCTGCCTCAACTAATTTTCTTAAGGCATATATAAGAACCTCGTCTTTAAGATCTACTCCTATATAATTTATATTTTCATTGTTACAGGCTTGTGTTGAAATGAATCTTCCTCTACCACAGCCTAACTCTAAATATATATCATTATTATTTTTAAATTCTTCCTGCCATCTTCCCTTATATTCAGCGGGGTTTATTATGGCTAAAGGACTTTCTTCCATCTCTGGTCTGGCCCACCACTTTTTTCGTAATCTCATAGTTTTCCTCCTTATGTTATGTTTAATTAGTACTTTATCTATTGCAATATCAGCCCTAAGGCTCCATCTCTAAAATCTGATATTCCATAGATTAGTTCAACTAATAGCTACTATGAAAATTTCTTAGTATAATTTAAATAATAAAATAAAAATAGTTTATATCATCATTTTTGCTAGATTTATGAAAGTACGTGTTAAAAAAGATGCTGGTATCCCTACTATATAACTAGATATAGGTGTTGCAATAAATAGTACTAGTATTATGAGTTGATATCTGTATATTGAATCTGATAGCTTATAATAGGTAGAGGGAAACAAATCCCTTAAAACATGAAATCCATCCAAACCAGGTAGGGGCAATAAATTAAAAATGCATAACATACAATTTATACCAATCATTTGATAAAATATTATTCCAATTATTCTGTACAATTGAGAATATCCTAATGATAATACATTACCGTACTTTGATATAATTACCAATATTATAGTAGCCAAAAAAGCAACTATCAAATTAGCAATTGGTCCTGCAATAGATACTTTTAGGTCATCTTTATATCTATTTTTAAATGCAGATGGATTTATTTGTACTGGTTTAGCCCAACCAAACCCCGCAACTAGTACCATTAAAAATCCAATTATATCTATATGCACAAATGGATTTAAAGTTAATCTTCCCTGAAATTTTGGTGTTTTATCTCCAAGTCTATCAGCTACTAATGCATGAGCATATTCATGAAAAGCAAATCCAATAAGCATCGCCGGTATTATAAGTATTTTATTTAACAACCAATCTGTACTCAATAATATCATTCCTTCCTTTTGTTAACATTTTACATTCAATATATCTATTATATCAAAACTAATATTGTTACTCAAAGCTAAAGTAATATTTTAGCACTTAACCTAATATAATAATATATTTAAATCATACTTTAGTAAAAAAGACTGATGATAAATACATCA
This sequence comes from Clostridium sp. DJ247, assembly GCF_014231265.1. Lineage (NCBI taxonomy): Bacteria > Bacillati > Bacillota > Clostridia > Eubacteriales > Clostridiaceae > Clostridium > Clostridium sp. DJ247. The sequence goes on from NZ_JABAIW010000054.1 coordinate 1,675, forward strand.
TCAATCCCTTATACCAATACTAAAATTAATTAAATATTGTTTTGGAAAGTTTTCCATCACTTATTGAAACAACCCCTCCATCATACATTTGAAGGAAGTTCCCTTGATATATATATTCTTTTCCACTTCCCATTTCTTTTACCATACCTTTTAAGTTATCATTTATATATATTTTTCCTTTTGGAGTAATATATACATCCTCCCTATTTGGAGTAATGTTACTTAAATCTATGAATTGAAGATCATTTTTACCTTCTTTTATGGTTCCGTAATAAATTTTTGATATCTTATTTCCTTGTACTTCCCCTATATATACTTTATCGTCATCATCTACTCCGAGTAAACCTGGATTATTTATTCCATTTATAGTAAGTGGTTCATCCTTATCTGTTACATATATTTTCTTATAAGTTAAATCCTCATATACAAGTTTATCTTCATGAGGAACAACTCGTATTTTACCTATCATATAAGATCTTGTATCAACTTTCTTCATCTCTTTCATTATATTGATCCAATAGATACTACTTCTCTTTCCACTATTAGCAACCTTAACATAAATAATATTAGTCAAGGGTGCAGCTTGTATATCTTCAACTTCTGATTTTTTATCAGCCCAGTCTAATTCTTTAACATCTTCTTTAACATCTTTGTCTACATCATAATAAACTAACTTTATATTGGATGCCTTCTTGCTATCTTCTTTTTCTGCTATAAGCATTCTGTTTCTATCTGGAAGCCATTTATAAAAGGATACCTTTACACCATCACGAAATTCAACACTTTTTTCTGCTCCAGTTTTAGTGTCTACTACTTTTAGTATACTATTATCATAATATGCCACATACTTGGCATCAAAAGAAACGTTAACATGATCTGCTCCATCTGGTATTTTAATTTCAACATCTATTTTTTTTGTATCACTTTTTACTATTTTTTTAGCTTTTATAGGTGTATCTGAGGATAAAAAGTATTTATTAATATAGAAAAACCCTGCAAATTGCGCAGTTAATGATATAAGTATCCATATCAAAATCCTTCTAAAAATTTTCATTCTGCACTCTCCTTAAATTAGTTATCTACTGTATATTATGGCTTTACATAAACTGCAGAAGGAACTGATCTTTCCCCTAAAGGATCACATGGGTTATTAATTATTTCATCTTCATAATACATAGTTGAAGATGAACCTCCATCTAAATTAGTTGCATTCACAGCATCGTACTGAAGCATTATATTTTGTACATCTTTTAAAGTGGCCCCAACGCTTTTTGTTTGTCTTCCATCTATAACTAATAGCAAAATAGCTCCGTCTTTTCTTTGGCCTATAGCCGTTCTAGGTGCTATTCCCCAACCACCATCACCTGACTTGATTGTTCCTTTTCCATTTACAACAATTGCAGGTCCGAAAGAAATGGCATCTGTAACCTCTTGACTTTTAAGATCCTGTAAACTATGAGGCCCCACTAAGAGTACACCTTTCTTTGTCATAGCCATTACATCTACTTTTTCATTCTCATTTTGTACATCATTATACAGTATTTTTCCATCACTCATTAATATTCCAACGGGTTTACCTCCAGTGCCTGTCCACTTACTATCCCCTGAGGAACTATCTGTGAATCCACCACCATTAATAGCTGCTACTGCATGGTTTTTCTTAGCTATTTGACTAGTAAGTTCCCCTTCCACCCCTAGCTTGCTACTAGATCCAACCTTTATTCTAGAAGGATCATGTACGATTAACATATATCCCTTAAACTTTTTCCCATCGCTAATTTCTTCTCTCTCAATATTACTATCATGCTTATTTTCGATCTTCACATCAGAGTTATCTTGTTGAGCTATAGTTTCTACAAAATTACCCTCTAATATTTTATTTATTTCATCATCTGACAGAAACATTTTAGCAACATATTGATGACTTAGAGTTGTCATTGCTGCACCAACTATTGTCCTTTTTACATTTTCAAAAGGTCCGTGAAATATAATAAGAGGAGCAGTTACCCCAGTAAATATAATCTCGAATATTAAAAAACCTACAATTAGCTTCCATACGGATTTCTTTTTCTTTACTTCGGTTTTCTTTTCATCCATGTATTAGAACTCATCCTTTCTACAAATATATCTATAACATTGTACAATAAATGATATATTTTTTAAATAGAAATAAATACAAATTAGACAAAAACTTTGTTAATAAACCTTAAACATATTTACATAAAATATAAATCTACAATTATTGCTTTATATTGTAGATTTATAAATATAAAAATAAAGCATTAATAGTTCAGTGACCATTAATGCTTTATACTTACATTCTCAGCTATGAAACACTTATAATTATTTATAGTCGTTTTGAAGCTTCATAGGCTAGCGGCGACCGTTCACATTCGTCATATTTTAGAGTTACTTGATAGCATAAACTACTTCCTTTCATTTTTTCAGATGCATAGCATAGCCCGTTTGACCTAGAATCAATAAACGGATGGTCTATTTGTTCAGTATCTCCAATTAGGATTAGTTTTGTTCCAACACCAACTCTTGTTACAATTGCTTTTACTTGCTTTGGGGTGAGATTTTGTGCCTCATCAATTATTACCCAGTTTTTAACTATTGATCTTCCTCTTAGATAAGCCACAGCTTCAGTTGTTATAATTCTTCTATCAAATAATTCTTTAATTTTATCTGCTAATTCTTTTTCATTTTTATATCTTTCTTTCTCATCAGAATCTACTAGTATTTCTAAGTTATCCATAATAGGTCTCATGAAGGGAGATATCTTTTCTTGTTCCGTTCCTGGTAAAAAGCCAATATCTTCATCCATGGTAATGTTAGGTCTGCAAACAAGAATTCTTCTATATTGTTCAGTTCCTTCTTCTAAAATTTTATGAAGTCCAACAGCCAAAGAAAATAATGTTTTAGCTGTGCCAGCTGGACCCTTAATTATTACTAATGGTGCCTTTTCTGCATCTGTAAACAATGCCTCTAAAATAAACTTCTGACCAACATTTCTAGTACTAACACCTAAAGGTATATTATCTTTATAATAAAGTGGAACAATTTTTTTACCATCAAAACGCCCTAAGGCTGTTTGTTTAGGATTTTGAAGACAGTGAATCATTATAAATTGATTAGTATAAAGATTAGGAACAGAGTACTTATCTAACTCAGCGGAATAAGACAATACATCCTTCACATTAATAAACTTGTTTTTGTAAAATTCGGATATTTTATCTGTTGGAGTGTAAACATCTATCCTGCCTGTATACTGGCTATCCTGCTCTGGCACAACTTTTTCGTAAAAATCTTCTACATTTATATCAACTGTATCTGCTTTAATTCTTTCGAATATATCTTTAGTTATTAGCCAAACATCCTCCCCTTGCTCTTTAAGACCTTTACATACCTGTATTATTCTGTTGTCAGGTTTATTTTTATCCCATGATGGAGGTATTTTAGTGCTATAATGGTTCATCTCTACCCTTAAATTCCCACCACCTGGTAGTTTTATACCTTTATTAAACTTTCCTTCCTTTCTCAGTCCGTCTAAGAGCCTAGCAGCATGTCTAGCATTAGCTCCAAGATCACTGCTTTCTTTTTTAAAAGCATCTAGCTCCTCTAGTACAACCTCAGGTATAACTACGTCATCTTGTCCAAAGGTGAATATAGCTCCTGGTGAGTACAGAATAACATTGGTATCTAAAACATAGGTCTTCTTCAAAATCATTCCTCCTCTCTTCCGTTACTAATATTATATTCATGAATTTTTATAAATGTATTTAAATTTATAAAAACAAGAAATTTTTACTAACAAGAAATAAAAACATATAGTAAATATAAGATTATTTTTATAAAAAATCCTTCTTAGCTACATGCTTTATTTATCTAAATTTAGTTTTAAGTTTAACTATTCATTATTAAATTCTTCTTTACCTTTAAAAATTTTATCTATAGTACCTCCTCCTAAGCAAATGTCACCTTGATAAAACACTACTTCTTGTCCTGGTGTAACAGCCTTTTGCGGTTCATCAAACACTACTAATATTGTATGTTCATTTATATTCTTTATTGTAACACCCTGATCGCTCTGTCTGTATCTAAATTTAGCTGTACATTTTAGGTTATCAAGTATTTTTTCTCCACTTATCCAATTTAATTTATTGGCTTCTAATGCATAAGCATATAGTTTTGGATTGTTTTCCCCCTGAACTACATACAAAACATTATTTTCTAAATCCTTATCAGCTACAAACCAAGGTTCACCTGTTCCTTCGCCTCCAATACCTAAACCTTTTCTCTGACCTAAAGTATAGTACATAAGACCAGCATGTTCACCTTTTACTTCTCCAGATAAAGTTTTAATTAAGCCTGGCTTTGCTGGTAAATAGTTACTCAAAAATTCTTTAAAGTTTCTTTCTCCAATAAAGCATATTCCGGTACTATCTTTTTTCTTCGCAGTAGGTAAATTAGCTTTTAAAGCTATCTCTCTTACCTGAGGCTTAGTTAAATGTCCTACTGGAAACAAAGATTTAGATAACTGATATTGACTTAGCTGACAAAGAAAATATGTCTGATCTTTATTCTGATCTACCCCTCTTATAAGCTGATATTTTCCATCATTGAATGTAATCTGCGCATAATGTCCAGTTGCAATATAATCTGCACCTATTTTTAACGCACTATCTAAAAAAGCCTTAAATTTTATTTCTTTATTGCACATTACATCTGGATTTGGTGTTCGCCCCTTCTTATACTCCTCTAGAAAATAAGTAAAGACTCTATCCCAATACTCTTCTTCAAAATTTACAGTGTAATATGGTATATCTATAACATTGCATACTCTCACCACATCTTCATAATCCTCTACAGAAGTACAGTAACCCTCTTCATTTTTTTCATTCCAATTTTTCATGAACATTCCTACTACATCGTATCCTTGTTCTTTTAAAAGAAGGGCTGATACTGAGGAATCCACTCCTCCTGACATTCCTACTACAACTTTTTGTTTTGAACACATTATTTTTGAGTTCTCCTTTCTTAATTTTAAAAATAGATAATACAATTCTAAATGTAAACTCTATATTATAGTATTATCCTCTAATCATAACTCTTATAGTCGTAAGTAGATAAATTTATTGCCATACTTCATAAATATTTTCTATTTGTGCATCATAAATAATGGAGGTGTTATCAATGGATATTAATAAAAACAACGAAAAGCTAAAGAGTTACTCACAGGCTAGTAGTCTTAATAGACTTTCTGAAGAGGATTATGAAACTACTTCTACTTTAATTGCTGGAGGAGATGAAGCATATATCTCTAAAGACATAAACGATGAAATTGAATGGTTCCCAGAAGATTCAAGGGGTTAAATTCATTAACACATAGAATAACTTCTATATACCTTACTAATAAAGTCGAAGCCCGCTAGACTACTTGTTTCTATCGGGCTTCATTTAAAAATTATGCTTGTGCTTCTGGAACAAATGTTGCACAGTCTGTTTCTTGTGTATTACTTGCATTTCTAGGTTGAACTTCTATCATTGCTGCTGCACAATGGTCACCAGACATATAATAGTGACAAGTATTAACAACACATTTAATTCCTTCATTAGCATGATTCATTTTTTCTGGTAGCATTTATATTACCTCCTGTATAAAAATATTATTTACATACAATATTGTCTGCAAAATTTAATCTTTCATACATGGTGATAATTTCACATTAACTTACTAGTGTAAGGATATTTGTTTGTTGCAAAACAGAAATATGTTGCATATTTGCAACAAAATGATTTTAAATTAAATATTATTTATCATATTCTATTTTGTAACGTAAAAGAGTATTTATTATAACAATACATAAAACTAGCCTTAAAGAATAAATATGGCATTATAATTGCTTAAATAATATTGATAATAAATTTGATAGCAATTAGAAACTATAGTTATTATCCATTATGTCTTAGTGACAGGACACTGAATAGTAAAATATAGCTAATCCATTATAAAATAGGAGGACAAAATTATGAAAGTATATATATTAAATACTGGTTGGTTAGAATGTGATAAGAATTCTATGGTAGCTATGTCTACTGTGGGAACGAGAAGCAATCCAAATGTAAAGAGTGAATGGATTAAGATACCAGTAATAGCTGTATTAATAGATCATTCAGATGGTAAAATATTATATGATTTAGGCTGTAATCCTAAAGCCATGGAAGGATATTGGCCTGATGGATTAAAAGAAATTTTTCCTTTTTATAAGAAAGATAATCAAGACTTAGTTAAGCAATTAGAACTATGTAATACAAAGCCTGAAGAAATAAATACAATTATTCTTTCTCATATGCATTTAGATCATGCTGGAAATTTAGAATTGTTTAAACATGCTGATGTTTATGTACATAAAAAGGATTTTGAATACGGACAAACTTTGATCCACCTAAATCCTGACCCAGCAAAACATGGTGCTTATATAAAACAGGATTTAGAAGTTCCAGTGAAACAATATTATCTAGTGGAAGAAGACTTTGAAATTATGGAAGGAATAGAAGTGATTACATTGCCAGGACACACTCCAGGGATATTAGGTTTAGTTGTTCATCTTGAAAAGGATGGTACATTAATATTTCCACAAGATTGTGTATATACAGCAGAAAATTATGGACCACCAGCCAAAGCATCAGGACTTGTGTATGATAGTATAGCATTCTTTAACTCCATAGAAAAAGTAAGAAAACTCGAAAAGAAACATAATGCTAAGGTTATATTTGCACATGATATGACTTTCTTTGAAACACTGAGACATGCTCCACAGTATTATGAGTAAAAATATAGTAATTTAATTTTACATAAACTGCCACAGTTAGAGGTTTACTAGTTAAACCCTTTGACTGTGGTGTTTTTTTCTGTTATCATGTCTAATAGCCAAATAAACTCTTGAAATATTTACATTGTATATAAAATCTTATGAACAGATGTTATCCTAGTAATTATTAAATTTAAGTATTATTGCATTGGATATATCTTATAGTTTGAACAATATGCACTTAAAATTTATGATACATAAAGGACATTAAAATCTGGGGAGGCTGTTATGTAATGATATCAGATAAAGTAATGAATGAAAATGAAAACGTTTCAAAAATTAAACTTATAAAAGCAGAATTGAAAGCTTCTAGAGAGCTAGTAAAGCAGTTGTATAGTGTTTTTGAGTGTTCATATGATGGAATTTATATTACTGACGGGCAAGCTAACACTTTAAATGTTAATAAAGCTTATGAAAATATTACAGGTATAAATAGATATGAACTCATTGGCAAAAACATGTTGGAATTGGTGCAAAAAGGGTATATTTCTGAATCATCAACTCTTCTTGTTTTAGAAAATAAAAGAAGTTATACAATTGAACAAGAATTTAAAACAGGAAAAAAAGCGTTAGTTTCTAGCAGCCCAGTATTTGATGAAAAAGGTAATATAACAATGGTAGTTACAAATGTAAGAGATGTAACGGAATTGTATGAGTTAAAAAAACAACTAGAAAAAAACAATGAACTTAATAAAAAGTATCGTTCTGAAATAGAAGCAATGAGAAGTCAGCTTTTAAATGCAGCAGATATTATAGCTGAGGACGAGAAGATGTTAGAAACTTTAGAAATTGCTAAGAGGGTTGCAATGGTGAATACTACAGTACTGCTGCTTGGGGAGACAGGAGTAGGTAAAGAGGAAGTTTCTAAGTATATACACAAAAACAGTAAAAGATGTAGTAAGAATTTTATTAAAATAAATTGTGGTGCTATTTCAGAAAATCTTATTGAGTCTGAACTCTTTGGTTATGAAAAAGGGGCTTTTACTGGTGCAAATAAAGAAGGTAAGATTGGTTTATTTGAATTAGCAGATGGTGGAACTATTTTTTTAGATGAAGTTGGAGAACTGTCATTAGACATGCAAGTTAAACTTCTTAGAGTATTACAGGAAGGAGAAATCAAAAAAGTAGGTGGTATAAAAACAATAAAGATAGATGTAAGGATTCTAGCAGCTACTAATCGAAATTTACAAAAAATGGTTGAGCAAAAACTATTCAGAGAAGACTTATATTATCGTCTAAATGTAGTTCCCATTACAATATTACCACTAAGAGAAAGAAAAGGAGATATAGAACCTCTAATAATACATTTTTTATCTAATCTAAATAAGAAATATAATTTTAATAAATCTATTACACCCGCTGCTATGAACTGTCTTTATAATTATAACTGGCCAGGGAATGTTAGAGAGTTAAAAAATATTATAGAGAGAATTGTGATTATGAGTAGAGGTGATAAAATACTTAGAAGCGATTTACCAATAAAAGATCGCTCTTATGAACATAAAATAAAAATTAACATTGAAAATAAAAACATTAATTTAAAAGAAGCTGTTGAAAGCTTAGAAGCTGCACTTATAAAAAATACTTTTAAAAGATACGGAAATGTTAGATCAGCTGCAAAAGAATTAGGAATAGATGCATCAACCTTTGTAAGAAAAAGAAAGAAATATGAAGACAAAAAATTATTATGAAAATAAAGATACCGACAACTTAAACTTAACTTATACTACGGTATATATCACCATGTTTCGTCACGTTAAATATTTTTAATTAGTCTAAAGCTTAAATTGCAGGTATTTTTACAAACCATGGCTTAAATTGTAATGTTGTAATATTGCAACATTACAGTAACATACAATATGTGCTTTTGTGTTAACTGATTAAAACCTTAGAACTTTATACTTTTGGCATAAGTTTTGCTAAGAATAAATCATAGAATAAATTATCTATAAAACAAAGTATGAGAGGAAGATATCTATGTTATTATTCAATTGTAGACCTACAATTCATAAGTTTGATACATTTAAAGAGTTTTCGCAAGATTTTAATATAAGTGAAGATGATTTAATATTAACTTCAAATTTTTTGTACAACACTGTATTAAATCAATTAAACCTAAAATGTAATTTTATATTTAGAGATAAACATGGTTCAGGAGAACCAACAGATAAAATGATAAAAAGCATATTTGAGGAAGCAGAAAAACTTAACTATAAAAGAGTTATAGCTGTTGGTGGAGGTAGTATAGTAGATATTGCTAAATTACTTACTCATAAAAATCTAAATAAGAATATAGATTTATATGAGCTTTTTACAAAAAAAATTCCTTTCAATAAAAATAAAGAATTAGTTATCATTCCAACTACTTGTGGTACAGGTAGTGAAGTTACTAATATTTCCATAGTAGGATTTATTGAAAAAAAAACTAAGTTAGGTTTAGCTATTGATGAGCTTTATGCGGATGATGCTGTGTTAATAATAGAGCTTTTAAAAACTCTTCCATTTAATGCTTTTATGACTAGCTCTATCGATGCTTTAATTCATGCTATAGAATCTTATTTGGCACCTAAGTCTAATCCTTATACAGAGTTATACAGTTTAAAAGCTATAAAACTTATCTTAGAGGGATATTTAAAAATTCACAAAAATGGTAAAGAATATAGAAATGACATTATAGATACCTTTGCTATAGCTAGTAATTATGCTGGAATAGCCTTTGATAATACAGGGGTAGGTGCTGTTCATGCAATATCTTATCCTTTAAGTGGTAAATATCATGTGTCACATGGGGAAGCTAATTATCAGTTTCTAACAGAAGTTTTAAAAACTTATTACAAAATGAATGGCACAGGAAAAATAAAAGAATTAAACACTTTCATTTCATCTATTTTAAATATTGAAGATAATTCAGATGTAATATATTTAAAAATAGATGAAATATTAGGAAGCTTTTTGCCAAAGAAAAAACTGAGAGAGTATGATATGCAGCAATTCGAAGTAAATGATTTTGCTACATTAGCAGTTGAAACTCAACAAAGATTGTTAAACAACAACTATGTTCCTTTTGATAAAGCTGTTATAGCTTCTATATATGAAAATTTATTTTAATATAAAATCGGGTTAACTCCTAAGAAAATTAATAATTACTTTATCAAAGAATAGACGTAATGCTATTAACACATAGCTTACGTCTTTCCCATACTCTTAATAAAGAAATCTTAGTTACCTATGATACTATTAACCTGATCTAATATTATTTTATGCGATGACTACCCGCTCTAATACTCCAATCTTTATATGAAACTCCTTCGCCTTACGTCAGATGAGTACTCACAGAGTAAGCGACCATATCAAAATTACAGATTTTGAGTTTTTGGATTTTACAACAACTTGTATTAATATCAGCTCTATAAGTATTTTAACAATTTATAACCTACGGAAATATCATTTCTATGTTCTTCAGTAAAAATACGATATAATATTCTATCATTGATTAAGGTTTGTACACATTCACCATATGAACAGACAATATACTGCTTACCTTCAAATTGAAATACATCATTATTAGTCTTAGAAGCTTTAATCATAGCTTTGTCAAATGCTTTTATTTTTTCAATATTATAATTTTTTTCATAATTAGTTATCATAATGCCACTCCTTCGTATAATATAGTTATATCAATCAATAGAAAGCAGCTCCTCTCTACTGATGGTTATTAAGCTAATAAATATTAATTATAAGTAAAAAAGCAAGTTATTCGTAAATATGTCAAGTTAAATTTTGTAATTCAAAGATACTTATACTTATAATATCATAATTTTACAAAATATGATATAATTATAACAAAGATTTCTTTCTGTAGGAATGATTTATGTCGATAAAAATAGTAATGAATAATAAAAGATACTCTGAAAGGTATCCTTTATTTTATATTTAGTAAATATCAAGCAATAGTTTCTTTAACCTTGTCTAGCTTAAATGAGTAGATTTAATTAGAATCAGGCTATTTTGTTGCTATAATAAGATTCCAATGTAGAATAGAGTACTATCTATGTAACTATAGTTTATTAACTTATAAGATACTTATACTATAAGTTAATAGAAACTATTTAACATAGTGATTAGTTTATGTTAACATTGTGTAAATGGTATAAAATTCATTTAATTAAATTTTTATACATTGTATAATTAAATTAATATATTAAATGTTTAAAGCATTATTAAATGAAGGGAGAAAAAAATAATGGATATCAAAGAAAAAATTTTAGATGTAGTAAAAAAACATAATTTAATGTATGTAGGAACTGTTGATGAAAAAGGGTTACCAAAGGTAAGATCAGTTGATTATGTAGTGGGGGAAAATGAATCTGTTTTATATTTTGTTACATATAATGCTTCTGACAAAGTAAAAGAGATTAAAACAAATAATAATGTATTTATTGTTATTGACCATGATTGTAATTCAATAGAGGAACTTCAAGAGTTAAAATACATAAGGGCTACTGGTAAAGCCTATATTAGCGAGAATCCAAAGGAAATTCAAAAAGCATTTGAGCTTTTACTTCAGAAGTTCCCTTTTATGAAAGATTTGCCAGGGGATCCAAGTAGTTTCGTAGTAATAAGAGTAGAGCTTCACAAGGTAACTTTAACAGATAATACGATTCATTTTGCTTACACTGAAGAAGTTTCTTACAGATAACAAATTTCTAGTTACTTTACTCTATATAAAAGAACTAAATTGACAATTTTTTAAATTTCACACATTTTATATTTTGTAACATAACTAAAGCCTGCATCTTTTTAGGTACAGGCTCTTTTGCTATAATACATTCTTCTAATTTTATTATTCTTTATAAATTAAAAGAGAACCTTCAAAACGAGATACATTCATGAATATATCCCTAATATTTTATGTAAAATAAAAGAACCTGGTTAAACCAAGTTCTTTATGTAAAAGTTACAAAGCTTTATTAAAAGCAGGTATAAAACATAAAAATTTTCGTACTTTAAGACATATCTGAGCTTCAAAATTATCTTGAATCATATAAAAAACTATCCTATGTAAGTGCTATTTTATTTAAGGCTATTATAAACTCTATCTAAATTTTCTTTCATACTTTGTAAATAATCTTTGTTGTCTTCTTCACTCTCTAAGGTATATATTTTTTCTACTTTTGCGTTAACTTCTTTTGCCAAAGTTTCTGAGACCTTTGGACTCACCATATCTTCTACGAAAATAGTTTTAACATTATTACTCTTGCAATAATCTACCAATTCTTTCATCTTCTTTGGTGTTGGTTCTCCTTCTGCAAACACATCTTCTATACTGTTCTGTGTTAAATTAAAATCTCTGCAGAAATATGCAAAAGCTGCATGACCTGTTACAAAATTTTTATTTGAAATATTATTAAACTTATCTTTATATTCGCTAATCATGTTATCAACTTTAGAAGCGAACTCATTATAGTTCTTCTCATAGTATGCTTTATTAGTTGGGTCTACTTTAACTAAAGCTTCCTTAATATTCTCAGCTTCAACCTTTGCAGATGTTAAACTTATCCATGTATGAGGGTCATATTGTCCATGTTCCTTTATTGAGTCTTCATCAGTATTTTTTATTGGATTACACCCTTTTGATGCCTCTAACACAATCAATTCTTTATTGTTTGCTGCACCCACAGCTTTATCTACCCAACTTTCCATTCCAAGACCATTATAAACAAATATCTTAGCTTTACTTATATTTTCTAAGTCCTTTGGTTTAAGTTCAAAGTCATGAGGCTCTGTTCCATTAGGTACTATAGTATGAATACTTACCTTTTCCTTACCTATGACCTTTACAAATTGTGATACAGCATTAAAACTTGTAACTACATTAATTTGCCCATTATTACTTTCCTCGTTAACTTTCCCAGAAACTCCTGTGTTTTTGACTCCACAAGAAGTAAATGTAACCATCAAACTAATAGTTAACAGAACATGACATATTTTTTTAAACATTTTGCTATTTTACCTCCTAGCAATTATTTATGGTTTATGTTAAATTTTATATTATGTAGTTGCAAATGATTTGCATCTACGTATATAATAATACTATATACTTTTTTTGTCAATTATATAAACAATATATATTATTGACCATATATTATAAAGTTATAAAATGGAGGATATAATTTCATGATACAAATAAATAACCTACGTTTTTCATATACTGGTAATGCTCCTTACATTATTAATGATATAAATTTAAATATTAAAAAAGGAAGTTATGTTTCTATATTAGGTGGCAATGGTAGTGCTAAAACCACACTTTTAAAACTTATGCTAAACTTACTTAGGCCTGTAAATGGAACCATAGATTTAGGTACCGATAGAATTGGATATGTTCCTCAACGGCTTGATAGTTTCAACTCAGACTTCCCAATTACTGTTACAGAGATGTTAAAATGTCATATGAAGGTTTTAAAGTGTAAAGACACAAAAATTATTAATAAATCTCTTGGTGCAGTGGGCATGCAAGATTTTAAACATAAGCTTATTGGTGATATGTCTGGTGGCCAACAACAAAAAATATTTATAGCACGTGCATTAATGGAAAATCCTAAATTATTAATACTTGATGAACCATCAACAGGTATCGATATACAAAGTCAAAAAGAAATCTATAGTATAATTAAACATCTAAATCTTCATTTAAGAATTACTGTTATTGCTGTAGAACATAATCTAACAGCTGCTCTTGATAACTCAACACATATTTGTACCATGGATTGCGGTGCAGCAACTCTGCACTCCATTGATGAATACAAAAAGAACTTAAAAGTATGCTAGTTTATTAAAACAAAAATTTATTCCGGAGGAAAAAAATGCTACAATATTCTTTTATGCAAAATGCAATAATTGCAGGCATCTTTATTTCAATCTTATGTCCATCGGTAGGTGCCTTTCTTGTTCTTAGACGTTATTCCATGATGGGTGATGCCTTATCCCACGCTTCTTTTGCTGGAGTAGCGCTAGGATTAGTTTTAGGGTACAATCCTATAATCTGTGCTTTTATATTTACTTCCACTTGTGGACTACTAATTGAGTTTCTTCGAAATTATTATAGTAAATTTGCAGAACTTATATTGGTAATTGTTATGACGTTGGCTATTGGTATAGCTATAACTTTAGTAAGCTCTGGTAAAGCAAGTGCTAATGTAGGATCATATTTATTTGGAAGCATATTAACAGTTTCAAAAAACGAAATTTACACGGTATTTGCTTTAAGCATAATATCTGTTGTAACTTTATCTATACTTTATAATCAATTACTTTATATTACTTTTGATGAAAGTGGAGCAAAAGTAGCTGGAGTAAAAGTTAAGCTTACCAACTATCTTTTCGCTTTATTAGTAGGAGCCACTATTTCCGTTTCCATAAGAATTATGGGCATACTAGTAATATCATCCATGATAGCAGTACCAGTAGCAGCAGCTCTTCAATTAAGAAGAGGCTTTCGTGCAACTTTAATTTTTTCCATTATATTTGGATTTATTGATATAATTGTTGGATTATTCTTATCTTACTACATAAACAGTGCCCCTGGAGGAACAATCGCTCTAACCTCAGTAGTGGTGCTGCTTATAGTCCTTGTTGGTAAGAAAATTATTAAATAGTATATAGTTTCTAATCTACATATAGATAACCATAACTTAAATTTAACTTATACGTAGGAATATGATGCCAAAACTGAAGGCACATTTAAAAACTTTAGACTGATTAAAAGTTTTTAACGTGCCGAAGTTTAGCAGCATATTCCGGAGTATAAGTTAAATTTCGGGCGTGGATATCTATACTGTAAACAACTATAAAAACTTTCTAATTTGTCTAAGACCAATTAGAAAGTTTTTAGGTTTAATTTACTCTTGATTTATCTGTAATATATTCTTCAATCTTATCTTTCATACATATCCAAGACCGCTTAGAATAAATAATCTTTAGTTTATCTCTCCTAGTTATTTGTTTCACCTTTCCCATTATGTTATGACAGGCATAATCAGTTAAAACTAGTACTAGATCAGTTTTTTCAGAAATTTTAATTTTTCTATCACCTTTTTTTCTTCCACTTATATGTTCTATATTCTCAAAACCTTTTTCCTTTAATCTTTCTTTTATACTATCAAGGTTATCTCCACCAATAACTAAAACGCTCATACAATTATTCCTCCTTATTTTTATTTGATATTCATTCTCAATTTGTTTTAAAAAAATATAAGTTTTACGGAAAAATTACTTATAAATCATTTTAACCTGAATAATTTACAAATTCTTTTCTAATACTGCTTATTAATATAGATGGATAGCTACCATCTAGTACAGAATTCATAACATCATTCTTAGCATTATCAAAATTAAAAAACTTTTCTTTAGCTGACTCTAAGTTATTATACACTTTCCAGTATCCACATAATAAACATTCTTTCTCTGGATATTCCATAAAACAAATTACATCCTGTAATGGAAATCCTAAGAAAATTCCAATTTCGTGAGGACATGTATGTTCAAATCTACATTTTAATATGGTAAGTGCTTCTTCTAGTGTTAAATCTTCATTATATCCAAATCTCTTTAAAAATTTCATATTACTATCTTTATAAATAACGCTTGAAAGATTGTTGTCATTATAAAATAATATAGTTATACTCTCTTCTCTTTTCCTTAATTCATAAAATTTTAAATCACATTTTTTATAAAATTCTTTTTTGTACTTTTCCCACAGCAGATGTAAGTTTCTTTCATTTTTGTTTAGAGTAACTATAGACGATGGTTTATCCCCAAGTAGCGTTGGAGCTATACTATAAGATAAAACACCAAATAAATATTCTTTATCATCCATATTTTTTATCTTATTCATATATTTTTCTAATGATGTTTTCATATATATACCTCCTATTTAGACATATTTTATCCATAACATAAAAAAATATATTTTATATTACAATTTCACTAAAATTCCCAGATAACTTGCTATGTAAATGTAAAAATTAGTTAAGTTAATTCTTAAATTGTAAAAAGATTAGTAAATATAAATTTAGTAATATTATTTACCATTAACAATTTACATAATTGATACTAATTTTCATTATCAATTATATAATATTTTTGCAGTTTCGTAAAGTATGTAATTCTACATATTATTTAAATTTACAAAATTAAAATAATAGAATTAAATAGATAAAAAAAGAGCCCTAAGGCTCTATTAATGTTTATTGATAAACTTATTTATATAACTATAAGTTTATCATTGTCCAATATGTGCTTATCAATCCAGTTTACTATTAACTCTAATATTTCTATAATATTCTTATCCTGATTCAAGTCAATTTTTTCTAGATCAAAATCATTAATTTGTTTAATAAAATCATCATGTTCTACTCTATGAGAAAAGTATTTTTTATAGCCTATGCTAAGCATATATTCTTCTTCTGTCCTAAAATGGAATACAGTATAAGTCTTTAATTCATCTATTATTTCTACAATTTTATCATATTTATCCGTTATAAACTCATTCTTTAGAAGTTTATAAGCTCTATCTGCTATCTCAAATAGTTGCTTGTGTTGATTATCAATAATATTTACTCCTATGATATACTCATCTTTCCATCCTAACATATTATACTATTATCCCCCCAAATTTTTCATATAGTGACATTTTACATTACTATATCATGCAAGTATTAATATTTCAATCCCACTTTTACTAATAAATTTTAATATATTTAAATTATATGCAATATGTTAACTTTAAGTTACATGTAAAATGAAACTTCATTTTATCATCTTTTCATTATTAGATTTTTAAAAGATACATTAAGTTTCTTAAAAAAGCCGTTACTAAGTAAATCTTCTCTCTTAAGCATAGAACTTAATTCACTAATGCGTTTTAATTCTAAAACATATGCATAGGGATTTAATTCATTTATCTTTGTCTTTATGTATTTTAGATTATTATTATCTACTTTTTCACAGTTGTTTATTATTATCAAATCACTATTAGATATTCCTCCTATCAATAAGTTTCCCATGTTCTTTATATAGGTTTCAAAGGTAATAGCATCAGTTAAATGATACACTGTATTTATATTCTTTTTAATTTTCGAATTTTGTATAGAAGCTATAAAGTCCTCAACTTTTCTAGTTCCATTAAATTCAATAATTACTCTGTGCGGTTTATGTAGTTCTATCATATATTTTAAGCTTTTAAAGTTTAAACTCTCATTGGGATTTACTTCAACAATTTTTACTGATGAATTACATTGTATTTTCTCTGCAATATTCGTTTCTCCACATTCATATTGTATTACAATAATATTCTCCTTTGGTACAAAGGTGTTCTCTATTAAAGAATTTATAAATTTTGTTTTTCCAGAACCAATAAATCCAGTAACTAATTCAATATCAACCTTAATCATCATTTACTCACTACCCGTTTATTAATCTACAAATATTTTATTAAGCATGTCACCATTCAAATTGCTTCCTATTACACACAATCTACTTGAATAATCTGCTTCAATATTATTCATATTCATTTCTCCGGGAACATAGTCAAATTGTACCCATTCTCTTTCACTAACTTGCAAGATTCCTTTTGCCCTCAATATTTGACCATATAGTGTTGTTTTTTCTATGTTATTAAAAATAGTTGTTATCTTATTCTTATTGAATAGTTTTGATGTTTCTATTCCCCAAGTTTGAAACACCTCATCAGCATTATGCCTATGATTTAATGACCTGTTTGAAAATTTAATTGTTTTGTTGGAATTTATGGTAGAAAGCTTGAACTTTTTCAATTCTTCTTTAAAACATTGGTTTTTACTATTTTCACACACATCAATTATTTTTGATGCTTCTATATTATGCCAAGATGTAGTAATTATGATTGCATTATTATTTATTTGTCTTATATCTTTTAATACATTATCTACTTTGTCCTTACCAATATTTTGTGTCCTACTTAACACTATAGTACTTGTATTTATTATTTGATCCTTATAAAATTCACCAAAGTTGTTAATATAACTATGGTATTTCAGTACATCAACAACGGTTATAACCATATTTAATTGTATTAGATTTCTTAATTCTTGAGCTTGGCATAAATTTATTATCTCTGAAAGCTTTCCCACACCTGACGGCTCAATAATAATTCTATCAGGAGCATATTCCATAATAGCTTCCTTTATTGCTTTTTTAAAGTCTCCATTTACAGTACAACATATACATCCAGCATTAATTTCCTTTACAGCAAGATTGCTTTTTTTCAAAACGGTTCCGTCTATTCCTACCTCACCAAATTCATTTTCTATTATTACTATTTTGTTTTTATTTAATTTTTCTTCTATAAGCTTTTTTATAAGCATAGTCTTACCTGCACCTAAAAATCCTGAAAAAATATCTATTTTTACTTTCATACATTCCCCTCCTTACATATTAAATAAAAGAATCCAAAAATAATTTTTATTAAGGGTAAACAGAAATCTAATCTTCATCGTTATCCAGGGACGCAGCCGCTTTTTACTCCAAGTTTGAAAAAAATCAAGTATTAGAGCGGGTGGTCGTCGGGTAGATATATTGGTTACTTGGAGTATCAATATATTCTATACTGCTAACCCTAATCACTGGAACTTCAGAGTTTTTTCCAATAGTGTCTATGAATGTTTCCTTATTGATTTTTCCTTTTATTCTAACCCACTTATATTTACTTAGATTCGTCAGGTTATCTCCTTGGCAAAGAAAGCCTATTACCTGACCATCAGCAGCACAGCAACTTATTAATAATCTAGCTGTCACAAATTCATTGTTTTTAAATTTATTATCTTTATATATAAATCCTTCTACATTTATATCCTTACCTATATATTTATTTAAGTTTTCCGAAATATAATTATATGCATTGAAATAGTTTTCACTAGTGATATTAATGACTCCATCTTTTATAATTCTTTTATCAAAGTCAACATCTTGAATCTTTGATATACTTACTCCCTTATTATAAAATATACTAGTATCAGAGCCATTAGGATTTACTAAAATGCCAAAGAATAATGGTATAAAAAATAGTATATATCCTTTTCTAAACTTGTTACTTCTTCTTTTTGAGAATATATTACTACATTGAAACAGAGTAAGAATAAATAAACATATAAGCGCAAAATAGGAATACTTAATCATATCAGGATGAATGAAATTAACTATTCTATTTGTATGCAGTACTCTATAAAAATAAAACGTAAATCCCAAAAGTATTAAAAACCATACAAACTCGTTAAAATTAAATTTCTTTTTCAAATTATTTCTCCTTACTTAAACTTATTCTGTTACAAAAATATATAAACCTAATACTTATAAAATATTTTGTAAAACACTAAATTAGTAAATCCAAGAATGATTTAATTTATAAGCATGAATGAAACTATATTGCAAATTACAGATAAAATAAAACACATAGAAACCACTAATAGTATTAAAGTGATAGCGTATCTCTTTTTAAAATTTCCAAAAAGCATTATGGTGTTTTTAATATCTAACATAGGTCCAAATACTAGAAAGCCTATTACGCTTCCGATGGTAAATTGTCCCAAAAATGTTCTAGCAATAAAAGCATCTGTTTCAGAACATATGGATAAAATAAAGGCTAATGACATCATTACTAGTATAGAACGCAAATCACCTTGTCCTATGGCTAAAATTTTCTCCTTAGGTACGAATGTTTGCATTATAGAAGAAAGTAACGCTCCAATTATAAAAAATCTTCCTATATTATATAATTCATAACTTGTACCATGTACAATTTCAGACAACCTACTTCTAGAACTATATCTACTTACATTACAATTTACACAATTGCACTCACTATTATGTACCATATTCCAATCCTTTATAGGATTTTTCTCGTATAAAACTCCTATAATAACGCCTACTAATATAGACACAAATATACCCATAAAGGCTCTGATAAAGATCATGTAAGTATTGCCTAAGAATGCATAATAAGTTGATAGTAAAACAATAGGGTTAACAATAGGTACTGAAAGCATAAAAGTTGTAGCTATACTTATTGGTACTCCTTTTTTTATTAAGCTTCTGCAAATAGGCACAATAGCACATTCACAAACTGGGAAAAATAGTCCAGCTATAGATGCGGCTATAGTTCCCCAAAATATGTTCTTAGGTATTATTCTGTAGATAACATCCTCAGATATAAAAATTTGAATCAAAGAGGATATAAAGGCACCAACTATAATAAAAGGAATAGCTTCTAGAATCATGCTAAGAAATATAATAGAAAAGTTATTTAATGTTTCAGTATTAAAATTTATCTTTATCTTGCTTTTATATAAACCCATACCAAATATTAAAATAGCACTAAACATAAGTAAATTAATTATATTTTTATTATTTGAAACCTTGGTATTTTCCATATATTATCTCCCCTACTTATTAATATGTTAACTTATCTATGTTTTTATCTTAGTTTATGTTTTCAATTAAATTAGTTTTTTAATTTGAAATCAGTATGACAAAAGCACATACATTTAATATGTGCTTCATTTAACTATATGCGAAAACATTTTAAAATATTATTATAGGTACGGAACTTTTAAATTTAATTTATACTTAGGAATATGTTGCGAAAACTGATGGCACTTTTAAAAACTTTTTTATTAGTCTTAGTGAAGTGTTTTTTGAAAATCTTAGAAGCTTTGATATGTTTGAGGTACGAGTTTATCAAAGGTTCTTAGATTTTCAAAAACACGAACTTTAGACTAATTAAAAGTTTTTAACGTGCCGAAGTTTGGCAACATATTCCGGAGTATAAATTAAATTTCGGGCATGCTTATATATATGTACTGATACACTACTAAGAATTATCCTCAGTTAAAACCTTATCTGTTTCAATATTTGGTTTTTCATTAGTACTTAATATTGCAGCTACAATAGCTGTAATAGGGATAGCAAAAATTAATCCAATGCTTCCTGCTAGTGCTTTTAATATTTCTGCAGCAATTATATCTTGATTAATGGCAGTAGACATAGAAGTGGTATAAGAATCTATCATAATCATTATGTACATAGATCCTCCTGCATAAGCAAGTATTAGAGTGTTGGCCATAGTTCCCATAATATCCTTTCCAACATTCATACCAGACTTTATAAGCTCTTTTTTAGTTATATCTGGTCTTGCTTCTCTAATTTCTTTCATAGAGGAAGCTATAGACATGCTTACATCCATTACAGCCCCTAGAGCCCCCATAATTATTCCTGCAAATAATAATCCTGTAAAATCAAAATTAGAATTTTGTGTTGTATAAATTATAGACTGTATTTCATCATCCGTAAGACCGTTAACTCTTATAATTGAATTAGAAAAAATAGCTATGGCTCCAGCAATTAAAACTCCTCCTGCGGTTCCTATAATTGCAGCTAGGGTTTTTTCATTTTTACCACTTATTATAAGTAGACTTACTATAATAACAAAAATGCATATAATAGCTGAAACTATGGTTGGACTAAATCCTTGTATTATTAAAGGTATAAGAATTTTAATTACTGCAAATCCAGTTATACCTAGTGTAATCACTGATTTTACACCTTTTTTACCTCCAACCACCATTAGTAATATTGCGAAAACTCCACCTAATTTATACAAATACTTATATCTTACTATTTCATAAATATAAGCACTTTTTATATTTCCACTTGAATCTTCATCAATACTTATTAAAACCTCATCTCCAAGCCTAGCAAAGCCTTGAGTATTACTTTTTTCATCATTAATCCTTCCATTAACAAAGTTTTGTACAGTAAGTGTCTTCCCTTTAAGTTTACCAGATAAAATCTTAACGTCTACATTAGTATACCGCTCAGCACTTTTATCTGTTTTAATTTCATCAGCGTAAACCTTAATTACTTTTCCATGCACTGGATCAACATCACTATCTACCTGTGATTGTAATATGCTACTACTATTTGTTTTTTGTCCTTCAGCAGCCTTTACCATATTAGCTGTTACAATTAATACAAATAATATAAATAAAATTACTACACCTTTTCTTGCTTTAAATATTTTAGCTCACCCTCTCAAAATAATAAATCTTCACTATAACTTTAAGATTAATAGACTATTTTAACTTGGTCAAGCTCAAAACTGTGTACAAATTATTAAATTTATCTTATGACCACTGGCTTTAATACTCCCATTTTTATAGGAAACTCCTTTTTTTATTGTTATAGATACCCACGCCCGAAATTTAATTTATACTTCGGGATATATTACCATGTTTCGTCACGTTAAATATTTTTAATTAGTCTAAAGCTCAAATTTGTGAAAAAACTAAGAACTTTGATAAACTCGTACCTCAAACATATCAAAAGTTCTAAGATTTTTCTCAAATTTTCGCTAAGACTAATAAAAAAATATTTAAATGTGACTTCAACATTGGCAATATATCCCTACGTATAAATTAAATTTAAGCTGTGGGTATCTATCTGGATAACCTCCCTCTGAAATTATGGATTCTGTTGTATAAAAAAATATGATTATATATGTTTAAGCTAAGATAATGTGGTAATAATCTAGATATACCAAATTTAATACTTCCCCTTAAATTTAAAATTGAATATAAAAAATAAATAGCCTTGGTCCCCCTAAGGCTATTTATTTTTTATATATAGTGTGAAACTTAATATATCTCATTTTATAAAAATATCTTCTCTTTTAAGTGGTAGTTTTATATATGGTTACCAGCTTGAAACTTAACTTATACGTAGGAATATGTTGACAAAACTGAAGCACATTTAAAAACTTTTTTATCAGTCTTAGTGAAGTGTTTTTAGAAAATCTTAGGAGCTTTGATATGTTTGAGGTACGAGTTTATCAAAGTTTCTTAGATTTTCAAAAACACGAACTTTAGACTGATTAAAAGTTTTTAACGTGCCGAAGTTTGGCAACATATTCCGGAGTATAAGTTAAGTTTCTACTTTGGAACCCTATATTAAAATATAGCAGCTTTGAAACCTTTCCCCTTAACTTCAGCCGTATCCATAATTGATATAACCGCAGTAGAATCTATTTCTTCAATTAGTGCTTTAGCTGCTTCAATTTCCTTAGATGTTAAGATACAGTATATGATATTAGTTTTATCACCTGTATAAGCTCCTTCCCCATAAAGATAAGTTACTCCTCTACTTAGTTTTTGTAAGATAGCTTGTTTTACTTTTTCACTATTTTTTGTAACTATTAAAACTACCTTTTCCTGGCATAATCCTTGAAGGGTTTTATCTACAATGGTTGCACTTATATACATTGAAATTAAGGTGTACACAGCTATTTCTAAGTTTCCAATGATCATTCCTAATGTAACTATCCCTGCATTTATCATAAATGCTATTCTACCTATAGATATCCCATATCTTTTCTTAACTACAACAGCAATAATATCAGTACCACCTTGTGAAGCTCTATTTTTAAATACTATACCTGCTCCAAGTCCAGTCAAAACACCCCCACATAAAGATGAAAGTAATGAATCAGGCATATAATAATAGTTTTGCAAATTTGATGTAAATATTAATGATAGAGACATAGAAATCATTCCAACAAAACTAAAAATTCCAAATTTTTTATCTACAGCTCTTATTCCTATTAAGAATATTGGAATATTAATAAGAATTACAGAATAACCAGAAGGAATCTGGGTTAAATATTGAAGTATTATTGCAATACCTGCAACTCCTCCACTTAACAGCTTATGAGGTATTATAAATACATTAACACCAATAGAATAAATTAAACTACCAATTATTATTGTTAAAACCTTAAATATATTTTCCTTCTTTACTACCATAATTCTATGCCCCCTGCACTATCTACTTTATACCTATATTCTATTATAGGTCCATTTACCAGTCAATGGATCTATGATTGGATTAATCCATGTATAAATTGAATTATAGGTTCTTTGACTCATATTTATGATTAAATCCTATTATCTCGTGAATAATTCCACTATTGCTTATGAATGCTAAGTTTTCATTTGTCAGAATATTATGCATTATTATTTTTCATAATAATAAATTACTTTAAACGCAAAAAACACCTAGCTTTCAACTTGCAAGGTGTTTTAAAAACTATACTTTGTGTTTTTTTATATACTCTTTTAACATATATTTAATAAAAATATATATTATTGTTACCCCGTAGAGTAGTTGTCCGCTATACCTAATTGATTCTCACATACACGAAAATAATCCTAATAAGCCTTCACCAAATAATCTTGATCCTATTAAGATTAAAATTATAGCAAGTGTATAAAATATAACATTAATATTAAGCATCATGACAATTTTGCATACCAAAAACATTATAATACTAGCACTAAGTATACCTAATAGTACTGATATATAAGTACTATCTAACGAGTTATTTATAAAAACACTTCTAAGTATAGAGCTTCTCAAGTTTTCTTTAAATATAATCAAGAATACAAATATAAATAAATTGAAAATTGTAATAATATCTAATGTTCTATATATGCCTAAATATGATTCTTTATTTTGTTTTCGTAATAATACAACATTACTCAATGCTAGTCCTGACAAAAGCAACATTACCACGCCCTGAAAAATCTGTTGTAAAATCATATTCATACTTTTATTTTCATTAAACATTACTACATTATAGGCTATACTCAAAATTGATCCTGATACAATACCATAATAAACAACTTTTCTTAAATCAGGTCTATTTATTTTTGATAAGTATAATAACATTAGCACAATAACTAATAAAATTTCAAAGCCTTCTCTAAAAGCAATTATTCCAGTGGTAATCATCCTTTCACTCCCTAAGTATATAGCTCTTGAAAATTTATATAACAGAGTACTAGCTAATACATCTATTATATAATAATCAAAACTAAGTATAATGTTGCACAAAAAAATAAAATTCCTACTAAAAATCAGTAAGAATTTTTATACTTATTATGGTTTATATTTTTACATGGTTATAGAGTTCCAGACTCGAAACCCTATAAACATTTAGAAGTTAATTTTCTATTCCTTTCCTTGCAGGAACTCCTTGTTTGTAATAATGTTTTATCTCTCTCATTTCTGTAACTAAATCTACTTTTTCTATAAGCTTTTCATGGGCATATCTACCAGTAATAATTACTTCAATTTTTTTATCTCTTTGTTCTAAAATATCTATAACTTCTTCTATTGTAAACAACTTATAATAAATAGCAATATTCAATTCATCTAGCACTACTACATCGTATTCCCCTGAGGTCAACACTTCTTTTACTCTTTCAAGACCCTTTCCAGCTACCTCAATATCAGCTTCACTTGGATTATTAAATATAAATACATCTCTACCAAATTGTTCTAACTTAAAGTTTGGTAAATATTTTACAGCATTCAATTCACTATATTCCATTCCCTTTACAAATTGTCCAAAGAAAACTTTTTTACCAGCACAAATTGCTCTAAGTGATAACCCCAATGCTGCAGTAGTTTTACCCTTGCCATTTCCAGTATATATTTGAATGTAACCTTTATCCACTATGTACCCTTCCTTTCTTTTAATCTATTATAGCTATCTAAAGCTTCTACTGAGTATATTTTACAGGAGCTTACTTTGTTTGAAATAGTTATTCCATAATTAAGTTTTTCAATATCACTATAAACTATTCCTAATACATTACCGCTATGAGCTCCAATTATTCCTAATCCTCCAGTTTCATATTTTATGTCCAAAACATGATGTAAAAAATTATAGTTTAGTCTTTTTTGGTTCCTTACGATACTCTCTGTGGATACATATGCTAATTTTTCAATACTTTTTTCTTTTACCGCTTCCTTCAGAATAGGGACTAAATCATCAACCTGACTTAATCCTGGTAGTTTCATCTGATTAAACTTAACTGTATCTATTACTTTATTACCTTCAAAAGCTAGTATATTATAATTAAAATAATCTCCTAATGTTTCCTTATATAAACCATCTTTATAATTAAACAATGTCATTTTGTCAAAGATTATGCTATCTGTAGGTTCTATATTGATGCACTGTTCTATAAGTTCATCTTCATTGAATTGTCTTTTAAACATTTTAATCAAGCAATGATATAATCCGCATAAATCCGCAGTACTACTTGCCATACCTTTTCCGTAAGGTATTTGAGATTTTATTTCTATGTCAATATTTTTTTCATATTCTTCAAGGCCCCAAAGTTTTAATATATTATAAAGAAAATCTGACGACTTTTTAAATCTTAGTTTTTTATTAGAATTACAGCACTCAAACAATCTAATTCTAGTGTAAATGTTAACTGGAGAAGATATTAGCATGTCTTTATTTTGTATTTTTCCTTGTAGTATTTCTCCAAAACTTCCTGGATAAAACGTTACAGTTTCCATAAAATACATCCTTTGTATAATTTCAAATAATAACTTCTTACAAATGTAGATACCCATGCCCGAAATTCAACTTATACCACCGAATATGTTGCCAAACTTCCGCACATTAAAAACTTTTAATCAGTCTAAAGTTCTTGTTTTTGAAAATCTAAGACTTAGCATATTCCCTATCATAAGCTAGGTTTTCAGTTTTAAACTCTATACCTATTTATAAGAATTATATAAATATTTCACCAATAATTCTACATCATTAAATGAGTTGTTATATATTTTTTCCTGTCTATCTATTATAAACGCCCATATATTATTATCTATACAAGCTTTAAGCTTTTCTTCGGTTCCACCCTGCACACCGCTGTCTTTTAAAATCATAGCCTTAGCATTATACTCTTTTATAAAAGCACAATTGAGATCATAACCTATGGGACCTTTTATGGCAACTATGTTATCCACTGCTATACCATATTCAAAACATTCTTGCATAACCTTTACTGAAGGGAGTACTCTATGAACTATTCTATTTTTTAGTTTCATAGCTAGTATCTTATCAAGGTTTCTACTTCCAGTAGTATTTAATATATTTCCTTCAATATGCTTTATCTTTTCATGAAGTTCATTATAGTTCCTTACTGTAACTACATTTTCTTCATTTCTATATTTCTCTGCACAAGATGGTCTTTCATATCTTATATACTCTATTCCAAGCGTTTCGCATACCTTAATCGAGTTTTTAGTTATTTCCAGAGCATAGGGATGAGATGCATCAACTAAAACTTTTACTCCCTTTTCTTTTAAAGTTCTAGTTAGTTCTTCCAATGTTAAAGGAGTAGTATTTAAATATTTATATTTATAATCCTTTAATATCTCGCCACCATACTCCGTAGCTGTAGAAATAAATATATCATCTGTGAAATTATTAAGTAAAGAAAGGATTTCCCTTCCCTCAGAGGTTCCAAGAATTAATCCGATCATATACAAACTCCTTTATTAACTTATATAGAGATCTAGTCTTGAAATTTAACTTATACGTAAGGATATATTATCAATGTTGAAGGCACATTTAAATATTTTTTAATTAGTCTTAGCGAGAATTTGAGAAAAATCTTAGAACTTTAGATATGTTTGAGTGAAACGAGTTTATCAAAGTTCTTAGATTTTTCTAAAATTCAAGCTTTAGACTAATAAAAAATATTTAACGTGCCGAAACATGATAATATATCCTGGAGTATAAGTTAAATTTCCACGCTAGATCTTAGTCTTCTTTTTCAATCATCAAAGGGTTTCCCTCTATACAATCTCTAATATGCTGTACATAAATATCTTGGAAATCCTTATTTTCACCCAATCCGTGCATATATACATCTACTTTAAAGCCTTCAGCCTCTAATGTATTTTTCCATGATTCTTCTTCATCACTAGCCATATCATTTATAGCATGATCTCCAGCCACAAGCATAAAGGGCATTAATGTAACTTCTCTTATATTATTTTCTTTAAGCTTTGGAACTATGTTATCTAATATAGGGTATCCTTCTACAGTTCCTATATAAACATGGCCTAACCCATTATCATTTAAAATGCACTGAAGTAAAGCATAACTTGCATTGGCGGGATGAGTAGAACCATGTCCCATAAGTAATACAGCGAAATCTTTTCTGTATTCTGGCAGCTGAGCTTTTAACGCATCAACAGCTATCTGATAATCCTTCTCTCTATAAAGAATAGGTCTTCCTAAAACCAATTTAGAAAAACAATCAACATATTTATTAACTCCACGTACTATTTTATCGTACTCATCTCCAGGCATTATATGTAATGGCTGCACGTAAACTTCTGTAAAACCTTCTGATTTCATCTTCTCTAATGCCTCTTCAGTAGTATCTATATAAATGTTATTTTCAACCTTTAGTTTCTTAATTATCATATATGAAGTAAAAGCACTTCTCACCTCATAATCTGGAAAGTTATCTCTTATTCTATTTTCAGTACTCTTTATACACAACTCTAATGTATTAAGAAAACTAGTACCAAAACTTACTACTAAAATACCTTTTTTTACCTTGTCCATTTGTCCACCTCTTATTTTATATTTATGTACTGTTAACTTATATTTTCACTGCTGAATCCCATATAGATGACCACAACTTAAATTTAATTTATGCGTAGGGATATGATGCCAAAACTGAAGGCACATTTAAAAACTTTTTTATCAGTCTTAGTGAAGCGTTTTTGAAAATCTTAGGAGCTTTGATATGTTTGAGGTACGAGTTTATCAAAACTTCTTTTAAAATCTATTATGAAACTACTCTTCCTTTCGTCAGAGTAGTAAGCGATTCGCACAAAATCACAGATTTTGGCTCTCTG
>NZ_JABAIW010000055.1:0-30063 GCF_014231265.1 Clostridium sp. DJ247
TGACCCATAGGGGACTCGAACCCCTGTTACCACCGTGAAAGGGTGGTGTCTTAACCGCTTGACCAATGGGCCATATTCCTTTTCGTCATTTCGTTAGCTCGTCACCAGCGACCTGACATAGACTATAATACAAGATATTCACTAAAGTGTCAACACATTTTTTTATTTTTTTTTAATTTTATTTTTTATTTCGATGTAAAACCTTATATGTCAACACTTTAGCGTATATTACTACTAAATTGTTTTAATATTTTTAATATTGTTTTTCCCCCACATAACCTATTTGCTCTAATATTATTAATGCTGTATCCTCAATGGCACGCTTCGTAACATCAATTACTTTGCATCTAAGTCTCCTCATTAGCCTATCAGCAAATTCCAATTCTTGCAAAACTCTCTCTGCATTGGCATATTGGATTTCGCTTGATAGTTTCGAAAATTTATCTAGTCTATGTCTTCTTATTTCTATTAACTGCATAGGGTCTATAATAAGCCCTATTATTCTCTTTCTATCAAATTGAAATAATTCTTCTGGTATAGGCACTTCTGGCATAACAGGTATGTTTAAAGCCTTTATACCCTTATTAGCAAGATACATACATAGAGGAGTCTTAGATGTTCTAGAGAGACCTATTAAAATCACATCTGCATTTTTTATGCCTGAATGATCTTTGCTATCATCATATTGTATTGCAAATTCCATTGCTTCTATCTTTTTAAAGTATTGTGAATCTATTTCCCAAACAGCACCTGGCCTATAATCTGGAAGCTTATTTAAAATTCTTGAAGCTACACTTATACAAGGGCCTAATACATTTGTTACAGATATTCCTGATTCTATACATTTTTGAACTAAAAATTCCCTTACATCAACTAATACTATAGTAGATACTATCATCAAATTAGTCTTATCTTTTAAATTATTTATAAACTCGTTTACATCTTCAAAGCTTTTCACATATGGAATCCTTATTACTTCTATTTTTTCATTAAACTGACTTGCTGTTGCTTTCGCTACTTGTTCCGCAGTTTCTCCAATAGAATCAGATACAGCATATATTTTTAGCATTAATAACTTCCCCCTTAATTACAATTTAGAAAGTTCAACAAGTACACACCCCTCTATAGCTATAATCCCGTTACTTTTACATAGATTTAGTATTTCATCGCTTTCTGCACCAGGTTGTATCAGTACCTTATCTATATTCAATTCTATAGCACTTTTTATTACTTTTAAGCCATCTATAGGATTTATACATAAGTCTATAACATCTATTTTATAGGGAACCTTATCTAGACTTTTATATACTTCTCCTGTAGTATCTCTAGGGTTAACTCCTTCAGCATTAAAATTGGCGTTTTTTAATGAATTTATTATTCGATAAGCATACTTATTGTGATTTAATACGTCTCCAACTACTACCCAATTTTTATAATCTAATAGTTTTAAAGCTTCCATATAACCTTACCCTTTCTATGTACAATTTTTAATATACTACCTTATAAAGATATTATATACAAAATATAGATAAATATAAAAGGACCTATATAGCTAACTTATTGGTAGGATAGATCCATTATAGCTTCACTATTTAAGGTTTTAGTGTTTTCAGTACAAGCTTCTGAAAACTGCTAAAAAATTAATTTCTTGAAAAACTAAGTATATTTGTTGAATATATGCTATTATATCAAGTATTATATATTACAAATGTAACTTTAACTTATATTTCTACATAAAAGATTGTAATTAAATTTATATTAAAAATATAATTATTTGAGGTAAAATATTAATAATAATTTAAATACAAGGAGTTGTTATCTTTGTTTCATGAAATAATAGTAATTGGCGGTGGTGCTTCTGGTATTATTGCAGCTATTGTTGCTAAAGATGCTGGAAAAGATGTTGCTATAATAGAAGGTACCAGCAGGATAGGGAATAAGCTTCTATCTACTGGTAACGGTAGATGTAATATTACTAATGAAATTCTTTCTTTCTCAAGATACCATAGTAAAAATCCAGTTTTTTTTGAGTATGCATTAAACAATTTTACAATAGGTGATACCATAAACTTTTTTTACTCTCTAGGCCTTCCCTTAACAACTTTAGATGGAGGTAAGATGTATCCTTTATCCCTCCAAGCTTCATCTGTACTTGACATTTTTAGAATGGCTATAGAGGATCGTAATATCCCTGTATATCTAAATTCTAAAGTTAAAGATATAAAAAGAACTAATAAAGATTTTAAAATACTTATTGAAAATCAAGAAACATTTAACTGCCATAAGACTATAGTATGTTGTGGTGGAAAATCTGCACCTAATACTGGTTCTGATGGATCTGGGTTTAGTTTGTCTAGCACTCTTGGGCATAGTATAATAAATCCTATTCCAGCCCTTGTACAACTTAAACTTAAATATGATTATCTGAAAGCTCTAGCCGGTGTAAAATTTGATGGACTTTCAGAAGTATACGTAGATGGTATTCCTAAGAGATCTGAATTTGGAGAAGTATTATTCACTGATTATGGAGTATCAGGTCCCCCTATACTCCAAATAAGCCGTATAGCCTCTCTCGCTTTACATGAGGGCAAGAAAGTAATCATATCTATAGATATGATGCCAAACTTAGATAAAGAGCAATTGAATGATTTTTTTGAAAATCACTGGGGAATGTTTAGTTACAGAAGTGTTTATAATTCATTTATAGGCCTTATAAACAAAAAAGTCATACCTATATTATTAAGAGAAGCTGCTGTTGAAAATATACATAAACCTTGTTATGATCTTAGTTGGCAAGAAAAACAAAAAATACTTTCTTTACTTAAAAGTTGGAAATTTGAAGTATATGATACGAATTCCTTTAAGAACGCCCAAGTAACCGCAGGTGGTGTAAGTACAAGGGAAGTAAATCCTAGCACTCTTGAATCTAAAATAATTAAACACTTATATTTTGCAGGGGAAATATTAGATGTAGATGGGGATTGTGGCGGTTTTAATCTTCAATGGGCTTGGAGTTCTGGGTTTTTAGCTGGAAAAAATGCTGCTAATGAATAATTTTAGCAGCATTTATTTTCTATTTCCCACTGGGTTTCTAATAAGGCTAGCTCTCTTTTAGCTTTATCTATAATTTTATGTACGCAAATATATTTTTTATCTTCCTTATTTATTTCAGTAAGTACTCTAACATCTTCACCATAGGTAGTTTCTTTTTGATAGGTTATATTTGTGCTCTTAAGTAAACAATTAAGAACTATGTCTAAAGGTACTGTTTCTATAGCCCATTCTAGGTATCTTACATTATTTACATGACTATTAGTATCTATATCACTATATCTTACATCAAAGCTTTTATCACTGTGAATATGTTCAGGAGGATTTACTTTTTCTATCTCCAGAATATCTTTATTACTCTCTTCAACACCGTAAGCCTTATACAATTCTTCCTTTATCCTTATAGCTTTTCTCTTTTCTATGTCTATTAAAAACCATATGGAATCAGCTTTTCCTATAGTTTTCCCATCATCATCAATAATTTCAAATGTTCTATAAGCATAAAACTTTCTAAAAGAATATGGAATAGTTTTGATTTTAATTTTTTCTCCATACTTTGGACATCTATCTATCTTTATACTCCATTTATATATTACCCAAGCTATGCCTTTTTCTTTAAGATAATCAATTCCAATACCTATATCCTCTGATTGTCTTGTTGCTATATCTCCTAAGTATCTCATCAAACTCGACATTAATAACCTGCCACTGTAGTCTATATCATAATATTGTATTTCATATTCTTTTTCTTTAACCAACTTTACCATGAAAATTCCACCTCTTATCTTTATAATTATATTTATTATAATACTTTATACTTGATGTAATATAGTCTAGATATGTTAATAAAAAAAATTCAAGCTTATAATTAAAATTACAGCCTGAATTTTTATAAATCAAGTTTATATTTCTGAAATATTTATTGTTTGATCTCTTCTTGGTCCTACTGAAACTATAGATACTTTTGTTCCTGTGAATTCTTCTATTTTCTTTAAATATACTTTTGCATTATCTGGAATATCATCGTAACTCTTAGCATTTTCTATGCCCTTATCCCATCCATCAAATTCCTCATATATAGGTTCGCATTTAGCTAAATCCTCAAGGCTCGCTGGAAAATAGTCTATAACTTTTCCATTAAACTTATAGCCTACACATATTTTTATCTTTTCAAGTCCTGCCAAAGTATCTATCTTAGTAACAGCAAAGCTTGTAAGACCCGAAACTCTTGCAGCTGTTTTAAGTATTACAAGATCAAGCCAACCACATCTTCTTGCTCTTCCTGTAGTTACACCATATTCACGTCCTGTTTCTCTAATCCAATCTCCAGTTTCGTCAGATAATTCTGTTGGGAATGGTCCTTTTCCAACTCTTGTAGTATATGCTTTAGCTATTCCTACTGCACTAGATATCATTGTTGGTCCTACCCCAGCACCAGTACATACACCACCAGCAATAGTATTAGATGATGTTACATATGGATAAGTACCATAATCTATATCTAGCAGCGTTCCTTGTGCACCTTCAAATAGTACTTTCTTTCCTGCTTTGATATTATCATAAACTTCAACAGATATATCTTTTACAAATGGTCTCATTCTCTCAGCATACTCTAAATATTCATCACGTATTGATATAATATCTAAAGCTTCACCATTATAAACTTTAGTTATTATATCATTTTTCCATTCCACATTTTCTTTTAAATTCTCTTCAAAAATTTCCTTGTGCATAAGATCACAAACTCTTATACCACTTCTTTCCATCTTATCTGTATAACAAGGTCCTATACCTTTTCCAGTAGTTCCTATGTCTTTCTTTCCTCTAGCTCTTTCCTTTATTCCGTCTAATATCTTATGATATGGCATTATAAGTTGTGCTCTATCACTTATTATAAGATTTTCAGGTGTAACATCTACTCCAACACTTTTTAGATAATTTATTTCATCAAACAAAGCTTTTGGGTCAAGTACTACTCCGTTACCTATTACATTTAGTTTTCCTTTATAAAGTATACCTGATGGTATTAAGTGAAGTTTATATTGCTTATCACCTACTTCCACTGTATGGCCGGCATTATTTCCTCCTTGAAACCTAACAACTACATCTGCCTCTTCAGCAAGATAGTCTGTCATTTTTCCTTTTCCTTCGTCTCCCCACTGCGCTCCTAAAACAATAAATGCTGACATAAATGTGTCCTCCCTTTTACTCAAGTTGACTATACTTAAATAATCACTAATACTATTTATTATTAACTATGCTTCTTGCAATAACTAAGCTGGGCATGGCTATTTATATAGAATCTATGTTAACACCAGCTCCGTTCCCTATTATGAATAAACTTTTGACCTTATCTTCAGTACACTTAAACACTCCATAATAAAATATTTTTAATATACATTATGGGAATCATTTAATTAAATAGTTTTAATTACTCAACTATAGAAGCCAAATGATTTTGTTATTATACAAAACACATGCCTCCTACCTAATGGTATCAAAACTATATGTAGCAGTCAATAATTAATACGAATATTAGTAATTAAATTAAATAAAAAATTCGTATAATAAATATGTATACTACATTTACTATACGATTATAAGCATAATTAACTTTTTATAACGAATATTGCCAAAGATAAATAAGCAACATATGTGTCTAATCACCAGTATTTATTTCCACAAATCTTCAACTATATCTTCTATATGTTTTTTTCTTCTTTTAGTTTCATCATAATCTATTGATATACATTTATCTATCTTTAGCACATCACCCTCTTTTGATTGTAATGGAATTTTATCTTTTTCTATATTAACTATATTTCCATTATCAAGTTGGATTATAACAATGTTTCTTTCAAATCTATCTATAGTACCGTACATAATTACACCTCGCCTCAAATCTTTAACCTTAATTATATCATAACAATTTATTGAAATAATATCCAAACAAAAAATAGCAGTTTCCTGCTATAAGAGATGTAAGAAAAGTGCTCCATCTTCTATATTATTTTGTTTATTTACCATATGCACACTATTTTTTTCACTGTTTACTGTGTTATAAACAATTTTGGACAATTCATTTATACTAAATGGTTTTGACATATAAGCATCTATACCAATACTTAAAAATTTTTCTCTGTCACTCTTTAATGTATGAGCAGTAACAGCTATAATAGGCTTATTTCTATTATTATTTCCTTCTAGTTTCCTTATTATTTTAGTTGTTTGAATTCCATCAAGTATAGGCATCTGTATATTCATAAATATTAAGTCAAATTCTTTCTCCTTAACTATTTTTAGTGCTTCTTCACCATTGCCAGCTACTTCACATTTATGACCGTTTTTCTTAAACAAATTATTCATAATTACTTGGCTAGCCTTATCATCATCAACAATGAGTATATTTAATGGTCTCTTCACTTTTAATCCTGTTAACATATTATTGTTGTCATTATGTACTACACTGCTATATTTTTTCCCTTTTTCCAAAAGCATGCTAAAAGAAAATATATACTCCTCATCAATTGTGTCTCCTAGTTCTATCTTCCCATTCATTATTGCAATGAGTTCTCTTGATATAACGCTTCTTAAGCGAGTTTCTATATGTTTTTTTGTAATGTCTTTGCTGTCAATACTCTGAAAGCTTTTAAGTATCCTATTTAAGTCTCTTCTATCTAATGCTGTACTATTGTTATCAATATTAAATTTTATTCTAATGCTTTTATCGTTAGAATACTCCTTTTTTATACTGAGAATTAAGTGTCCTTTATTAGCCGATGATATAAATTTATTTATAATATTTTCTAAAACTTGTTTTATTCTTGTAGGGTCTCCAATCAATATCTCTGGAATATCTTCATCAATATTTACCTTTAACTCTACTCTTTTATCTATTGCCTCACTACCTATTGCTCTTATAGTTTCTCCAATGAATTTCCTAAAATTAAATTCTACATTTTCCAGTTTTATTTCATCATATTGCATTTTAAAAAAGTCAATTATATCGCTGGTTACACATAATAACTTGGATGTACTGGACCTAACTAAATTTAGATTTTCCTTCTGTTCCGAATTCAAATTTGTCATAAGTGTTAAATCTGTCATACCAATTATTCCATTTATATAAGTCCTTATTTCGTGATTTACGTCATCTAAAAGTTTTACTTTGTATTTGTTAGAATATTGTTCATTTAATATGGTTTCTTCTAGGTCATTAAGTGCTATAATTTTTCCATCTATATTACCTTTTTTATTAGTTAGAGAGCTAACTTTTATTTCAAAATACTTATTACCTTCTGTCGTTAAAAGACTACTTTTAAAAGATTCCTCTATATAAGTATCTTTTTTAACTATTTTATTTATAGTACTTTGCAAATATAAGTTATCAAATATTTTGTAAGCTTTATCATTTAATTTTATTATTTTATTATGGTTATCTACTATTATAATTGGATATGGTAATAACTGAAATATTTTTAAGTAGTAATCTAAATCTATACTATCATCCGTGTCCTTTTTATCTTTATTATACAATTTCAATCCTCCCATAAACTTAAAGCTATATTTTAAAAAGTATTAAATAGATTAATAAAAATAGTACTTTTATTTAAAAATTCAAAAATATTCTGTATCTTATAAGTATTTTTAAGGATAACTTTGCTCTTTTGATTTTAATTATAAGTATAGAAATAAAAAAATTCAATACATTTTTAGACATTATTGTATGTTCTTATAATAATAAAATGTATTGAATTAATAAAATGTATTTTAAAAATTTTTTATTTCTTGTAAAAGCTTTAATGCAGCTTTTCTTGGCCCTTCTTTTTCTTTTCCATTAATACTTAAACAAGTCCTTAACTGTCCTACTTTTATTCCCAATTTAAAAAACTGTTTGAAATATATATCTAATAATTTATCTGTATCCTGAATTTTTTGTGCAGGTCCAAACGGATTAGCAAAGTACGTCTTAACAAGTCCACTTTCAGTTGTTGTACCTTTAGCTACTCTTGCTCCATTTCTAAATACACTCATAGCATCATAGACGTTATCAAAAATAACTAATTCATCCCCCTCTTCATAATTATTTGCATATAGAAACAAGTCTATAGGATAGCCCTTTGTAATCTCAGTATAGCTTGTAACGGGAATTACAAGTCTAGCATTTATCTTATCAGGATTCATAAATATACTTCTATCTATTTGCTTAAAAGCATAACCTGTATCTAGGTCATCTAACCTTACAAATGCACCTATTTCAGTCCCATAAGCTAATGGTTTATCACATTTATTCAGTTTAATTACTCCCATATCGTCAAAAATTATAGTCATATCGCTTATATATTTATATCCTAATTCTCTAAATGCTTCTAATGTTTCAGATTTCCCTGCACCACTATCTCCCATTATTAGTATATTAGCTGTTTTATTATCTTTTGTTATAATGTTAACCATAGCTCCATGTATAGGTAGATATCCTCTTTTTATCATTATAAGATTGTGAAGTGTTAGTGTCATTTTCTTCATGTATCCAAAATAATCTATATTTTTGTTATAATTCACATATCCCAGCATTATTTCATTTTTTATATCATCATAAAAAATAGTTTTCATCTCCTTACTTTTATCTGTAGCTCCAAATAAATATACTATATCTGGCTTCTTTCCTTTATACTCATCTTCATTAGCAATTTCAAATAAATTGCATAAAGTCACGCCATGAGCCATAAAATCTCTATGAAAATATATATATGCAAGAAGACTACCTACTTTAGCAGGATAGCATAACCAATGTTCTTTATTTATAGAACAATCTTTTAATGGATTTGAAAAGTATTCGCTAAAAACTCCATCTCTCTTATTTTTCTTAGGATATGTTATAAATGGAGGATCAAGAACAATGGATTGAATAAATGGTATATTATTAAGACAAGAATATTCTTCAGGATAATCCCATTTTATACTACTTAAAATTAGACCTGCATTCCCTCCCACAGGTAATTGCCTATATATCTGTGGTTTATGTCCCATTACACTTTCTTCTATTTTTCTATAGGTGTCTAAAATAAGCTGCGAAAATTGATTATTAGCATCTATAAAGTTAACATTTTGAAGTCCTTCTCCAGCTCTATTATTTTGCACTATAGTATACCTTTCAAGTTTTCTCCAAAAATTATATAAGTCTTCTATAAACAAAATAAATTTTTCCTTATTACTTAATACTATTTCATAATACGGGTTAAGTTTCCTTACTTCATCCGCATTTAAAACCATTAAAAATTTGAAAATATTAATAATGTTATATACAGTTTCTTCTTCACTCTGCACACCTATACCTTTAGTTATATACTTATAAATATTAGATTCCTTAGCCTTTATTTTAATTAAATATGAGTGTACTACTGTCTTAAACCCATAACTATTAAATATCTTTTCAGCAGTATTACAGTATTTTGCTGTAAAATTAATCATGGCCTTTCCATTACTTAAAGAGAACTGTTTTTGCATGTATGCCTCCCGAAAAATTAACTTATATCTAAACTTATGTATATTTCCCTGAAAATATATATAGATCTTAAATATAATTTAAAAAAACTTTAGCAATACAGTAATTTTCCCAGTGGTCATAGACAAATTCCCCTGAAACCAAGAGCTCTGTTTATATTAATAAAAATACAGCAAACTAATAAAATTAAGTAGTTAGTTATTTTTTTTATCTACTGTGTATGTATTACCTTCAATATTGGTGCTCCCAACAGGAATCGAACCTGCGACCTACTGATTACGAATCAGTTATAAAACTTTCTTTTTAATCATTCCAATACGTTAAAAATACTGCATTTTTAGGCTACTTATAAAAATCTACTTGCCAAAAATAGTACGGCAAATGGCAAACAAAAAAGCCACTTCATCCCTATATTGGACAAAGTGACTGTTATACCATCCATATTATTTCTTATACTAAAATAGAAAAATAGCAATTAAAAAAGTTTTTTACTTTTTTATTGTAATTTTAGATTATATTTATATTACCATTATAAATATACCATAAAAAGCTAATTTCATAAAATTGTATTGTACTTTTATAGCCTTTTGCTTATCCTTTAAATACAATTATTGTACATCAAATTCTTTTACTACATTTATTAAATTAGAAGACATTTCTTGTAATTCTTTTGATAAGGCTGTAATTTCTTCTACAGAAGCATTTTGTTCTTCAAAGGCAGCAGATATCTCCTGTATTATAAAAGAAATATTAGAGGATGAATCAGCTATAGTGTTCATTGCATCTACAAGTCTTTCCTTATCATCATATGCATTATTCAACTTAGAAGATATTTCATTCACTTTTACTATAACTTCATAAATTGAAGTATTAATGTTATTGAAAGCCTCTTTTGTCTTAACTACTGCTTTATTTTGTTCCTCAGATATGCTTTTTACACTTTGTATTTTATGCTTAGAATTTATAATACTATCTTGTATTGATTTCACAATATCTTTAGCAGTATTACTATAACTGTTTGTATTTTCAGCCAGTGCTCTAATTTCATCAGCAACCACCGAAAAGCCCCTTCCAGCCTCACCAGCTCTTGAAGCTTCAATTGCTGCATTAAGTGCCAGTAAATTAGTTTGCTCTGATATATTTGTGATAGCCTCCACTATATCATTTATAGATATTGCTTTATTATTTAAATCATCAATAGTATCTACAATATGCTTTGAAACCTGCTCATTTTCCAAGGACTTTTGTTCTAATATTTTTATTGTATTTAAGTTCTCACTATTTATATCAGAAATCTTTTCAGATAATAATTTTGTGTCCTCTGCATAAGAAGTAACATCTTGAATTTTATTTGTAAAATCTATTGTAATCTTATTTCCATCATTAATTAAATTCATTTGTTGAGAAGTATTATTTGTAACGTCTAGCACATTTTCAGTTAAATTGTTTATCATTTTAGATGTTTCATCCATAATTGTTGATAATGTATTTGAGTATGAAGATACCTCTGAAGAAGAATCCTTAACCTTTACAACCAGCTTTTTAAGATTATTTATCATATTATTGAAACCTATACAAAGTATTCCAAATTCATCATTTTTATTATAATTACTATGAACATTAAGGTTTCCACTAGATGTTTCTTCCATTAGAATTACTAATTCATCCACTGGTTTTAATGTTTTCTTAACTAGTACAAGTATACTAATAATGGATATAAACAATATGACTAATGCGCTTATTGTATTAATTATATTAATATATGTAACAAATTGAAGTGCATCTTTTTCATTTTTAATAGTAATTACTCCCCATTTATCTGAATCACCAGGCAAATTAACTGGAGTATATGAACTAATTACTTTATTCCCGTTTAAATCAGTGTATTCCGTAGTCCCTGAATCACCAGTTAAAACCTTTTTACTTATAATGCCTAGCTCAGTAGGAACCTTAACATCCTTTTGTTCTGTTTTTTGGTTACCTTTTTCATCTAATAATACTTTACCCTGTGAATCCTTAACTAATACTGTTTTTTTCAAGGTTTTGTAATTATATAGTTCTTGCACTTGATTTTTTTCTGTATGAGCTAGTACATTTCCATCCCCATCAATTATGTAAGCAGTTATATCATTTTGTTTATTATACTTTTCAACTAGTTTTTGAAGCTCGTCTAACTTTAAGTCAGAACCTAGAATCTTAATTAAATTCTTATTATTGTCATATACAGGAGATATAATTGATGCTACTGCAGTATTTCCCATTAGCGAATAATACGATTTTGTTACGAAAGGTTTTTTCTTCTTCATTTCTTCAATAAACCACCATCTGTTTGCCCTATTTCCTAGTTCTCCACTAGATCTTGCTGTCTGATTACCATCCACATTTTGAAGATAAATCAAATCAAAATATGGATTTCGATTTATAGTATTGATTAAAACTGTTTTCTGTTTGGATGCGTCAAGATTTACAATATCACTGTTTTCTGCAAGTTCACAGGTTAAACTATAGGATTTTTCTATAAATTTTTCTGAACTATCAGCTATAGACTTGGCTATAGATAAATTATTATTTTTCACATAACTTAGTAAATTTTTTTTAATAATATAATCAGTAATTGTAGATAATAAAATAACAACTACTACTATTAAAAGTACTATAAAAGATACCAACT
The DNA here is from genome assembly GCF_014231265.1 of Clostridium sp. DJ247. Classification (NCBI taxonomy): domain Bacteria; kingdom Bacillati; phylum Bacillota; class Clostridia; order Eubacteriales; family Clostridiaceae; genus Clostridium; species Clostridium sp. DJ247. The sequence goes on from NZ_JABAIW010000055.1 coordinate 12,228, forward strand.
TAAATTTTAATGAACTTCTTTTCATAGTTTCTCTTCCCTTCAAATATAATATTATATAATATTATCATTTTAAGTAGTATTTTAGTATAATTTCATGTTAAATTTTGAAAAATCAAGTTAAATTTTCACGATTTAAGTCTATTTTTCTTTTAATAAATTATTTTAACTTTCCTTAATAATCTTCAATGTGATAGAACAAAGCGTCCTTAGAAACCACTTTTTTTTACCTTAACCTTAGTTACAGTTTACCCCTTGTAATATTTTTCCGTAAATTTGCTAATCCTTTGTTTTCAATGCCTTGCGGCATGTTTTTTGTACAAAAAAATTTTAAATTCCTACTAAATAAAAATAGCTTCCTAATTATATAAGAGTTATAAGCAAAAAACTTATAGCTCTTTTTTTCTTAAAATTTAAAACCTATATTATTTTTCAGAAAAATTTTAATGATACTTAATGATAATTATAAAAAATTTAAATTTATTTTACACTTGTACAAAAAAACAAAGCTGAAAGTGTAACCTTTTCAGCTTTGTTTTTATACTATAAAATTGGTGCTGGAAAAGGGAATCGAACCCACGACCTACGCATTACGAGTGCGTCGCTCTACCGGCTGAGCTATTCCAGCATATAAAAATTAATTTTTAATTTTACATTATTTGTAACAAAAAACCCTTGAAAACTTACTGATTCATGGTACTTCATTACGAATCAGTTGCTCTGCCAACTGAGCAATAGGAGCATATTATATTTTAATTTTAATACTACTTTAAATTATTATCAATAATTATATTTAAAACCTATTAAGTATTTAATTTCCAACATTTCATTGTATAATGATCTAAAAGATAATCCTAAATGAAATTTAACTATTAAAATCCACCAAATGTTTCAGCTTATTTAATTCTTTTTTCATGATAACTTTTTGATTTCTTATTATAACTTAAAAAGCCTCTTAAGTAGCATTTAACCACCTAAGAGACTTTTAATAATTTCATCATTATTCTTGATGTATAACATCTAAATTACCAAACTTACTAAACTGTCCAAGCCATGCCAGCTTCACCGTCCCTGTTGGACCATTTCTTTGCTTTGCTATAATACATTCTCCTATGTTTTTATCTTCAGTTTCCTTATTATAATATTCATCTCTATATAAAAACATAACTAAGTCTGCATCTTGCTCAATTGATCCAGATTCTCTAAGATCTGATAACATAGGTCTATGGTCTGCTCTTTGTTCTGGTGCACGTGACAGCTGTGATAGTGCTATAACAGGACACTGCATCTCTTTGGCTAAGGCCTTTATAGATCTTGAGATCTCAGATACTTCCTGTTGCCTACTCTCAGATCCTTTACTTCCAGACATAAGCTGTAGGTAATCAATTACTATTAAATCTATACCATGCTCTATTTTTAATCTTCTACATTTAGATCTCATTTCCATAACAGAAATACCAGCTGTATCATCTATATATATTTTTGCCGCTGCTAAAGGACCTGACGCCTTAGCAATATTCTCCCAATCCTTGTCTTCAAGATTACCAGTTCTAAGCTTTAACATATCAACATGAGCCTCTGAACAGAGAAGCTTATATGCCAACTGTTCCTTGGACATTTCTAGTGAAAATATTGCTACACTTTTACCAGATCTTAAAGCAGCAAATTCTGCTAAGTTAAGTGCAAAAGTAGTTTTTCCCATAGATGGTCTTGCTGCAATAAGTACCATATCACCTTTTTGGAATCCAGAAGTTTTATCATCAAGCTCTCTAAAACCAGATGGAACACCTGTGGTTTCCCCTTTATTATTAAAGAGTCTTTCTATTTCTAAAAAACCTCTTTCTAAAACAGTACTCATGGGTTCAAAATCCGAAGCTGTTCTGTTATCTGCAATATTAAATATTTCCTTTTCAGCTAAATCAATTGCTCTTGGCACATCATCTTGACTATTATAACTCTCTTCAATTATTTTAGTTGATGCTCTAATAAGCTTTCTTAAGGTTGATTTATCTTTTACAATCTTTATGTACGACTGTATGTTTGCAGTAGATATTATAGAACCACTTAGTTCACTAATATATGTTATACCACCTGAGGCTTCCAGCTTATCCTTAGCCTTTAGACTTTCAGTAAGTGTTATTATATCCACTGCAATATCTTTCTGAAATAAATCTAATATAGCCTCAAATATAACTTTATGTGCATCTTTATAAAAATCCTCAGTTTTTAAAACTTCCATAGCCTCTGCTATGGAAGTTTTATCTATAAGCATAGATCCTAATACACTTTGTTCAGCTTCTATACTATGTGGCATACTTCTAATAGGTGTATCCATGTGTCATCTCTCCTTAGAACTAGCTCTCAAACACCAAATTCATAAGTTCTTCGATAGTTTTTACTGACTTGACTTCAATATCATTAAGTCCTGAAGGTACTTCTTTTGAGTTATCTTCTGGGATAACTACTAGTTTTATTCCCTTCCTTCTTGCACCATAAATTTTTTCAAATATTCCTCCAACAGGCTTTATTTTTCCCCTTAAAGAAATTTCTCCTGTAATAGCAACATCTTGTCTCAACGGTTTATTTAATAGTGCACTTATAATGCAAACCGTAATAGCTGCTCCGGCAGAAGGCCCATCTATTTTACCTCCACCTATTATGTTTACATGTATATCATAATCGCTTATATCTTTATCAGTGAGCTTTCTTATAACAGAAGCTGCATTAAATACAGAATCCTTTGCCATACTTCCAGCAGTGTCATTAAATCTCACTGTTCCTCTACCTTTTTCTTTTGCTTCAAAGACAGATGCTTCTATTTCTATACTTGACCCAACATAACCACTAACCCCTAGTCCATATATATGTCCAACATCATACTTTGAATCTATGTTAACTTCTTCAAAAGGTACAAGTCTTCCTATTGAGATAACCTGTTTTAAATCTTCAACAGATATACTAATTTTATTCTCTAATAGAGATCCTTCTTTATTATATAATACATAACCGTATACATCTGCAAGCATATTAACAGCTTTTCTTCCTTCTATTGTATATCTACTTATTAGTTCAGCTGCCCCAGCTTCTAAGTGTACATTGATCTTCTTTGCAGCATTTTCAACTATATTTTGTATATCTTTTGAATTTAATGGCTCAAAATAAACCTCTGTACATCTAGATCTTAAAGCCGGATTTATCTCACTTGGTTCTCTAGTCGTAGCTCCAATAAGCACAAAATCTGCAGGAGCACCATTTTCAAATAAATACTTTATATATTTAGGCGTATTTTCATCTTCAGGATCATAGTAAGATGATGAAAACTCTACTCTCTTATCTTCTAACACCTTTAATAATTTATTCTGAAGCATCTCATCCAATTCACCAATTTCATCTATGAATAGAACTCCACCATGAGCTTCTGTAACTAGTCCTAATTTTGGTTCAGGAACGCCAGTTTCAGCCAAATCTCTTTTAGTACCTTGATATATAGGATCATGTACAGATCCTAGAAGAGGATTAGCTATTTCTCTTGGATCCCATCTTAAAGTTGTTCCATCTACCTCAACAAACTTAGCATCTTTATCAAATGGAGTATACTTTAGTCTTTTTACTTCTTCTAACGCAAGCCTAGCTGCTGTTGTTTTTCCTACTCCCGGTGGACCATATAAGATAATATGTTGTGGATATGGAGATGCTATTTTAGATAAAATAGATTTTATAGCCCTTTCTTGTCCGATAATTTCATCAAATACCTCTGGTCTAAGTAGGCTTTGTATGTTCTTACTTAGTTTTTTAGCATCTAACACTTCAAGCTGAGCATATTTCTTTAAGGTTTTAGCATTCTCTGGTCCTTTTTGTTTTTTAATTATGCTTAACCTAATTTCATCCATATACTTATCTTGTTTTTCATTAAGATTTTTTTCCATTTCATCTTCTATGCTTTTTCTAACATATCTCTTAGCTAGAGCTTCTCCAAGCCAATTATTAGTATCTTCAAGTGCTTCATACATATTTGACTCATTAGGTATTTCTTTTAGGCCTTTTCCATCACTAGCAATTTTGTTTAAAGCATATATTCTCTTAAAGACATCTTTATCTTTAACATAACTACCTAATTTATATTTTACTATTCTAGCTCTTACAGTTCCTTCGTCAATTACCTTATTTAATAGTTCGTATAATACGTTAACTTGGGTATCTATAGGAATCATGTTAACTAATTCTTCATCTAAACCATTAACGAATTGTGATTTCACACATTTTCCCCCTTATTTTTCTGTAATAACCACCTTGATTTTTGTGGAAATTTCAGGATATAATTTAACTTCTACATCATAGGTTCCAACCTGTCTTATGGTATCCACAACAACTTTTTTCTTATCTACATTAATTTTAAATTTTTTATTTAATTCATCTGCAATATCTTTGCCTGTTATAGAACCAAATAGTCTGCCGTTTTCCCCTGATTTAACAGTAAGATTTATTTCTTTTCCTTTTAAATTTTCAGCAAGCTTTTGAGCTGCTTCTATCTCTGAAAGCTTTTGTCTTCTTTCTGCTTCCTTTTTATTATTTAATACATGAAGATTTGAATCTGTAGCTTCCTGTGCAAGGCCTCTTGGGAAAAGATAATTTCTTGCATAACCATCAGATGTATTTACTACATCTCCCTTCTTTCCTAGTGATTTAACATCCTTTACTAATATAACTTTCATTACTCTTCACCTTCCCTAATGTATTTGCCTATGGCATCTTTAAGTTTTTCTAAAGCCACATCAATAGTAACTAGCTTTAACTTTGCTCCTGCCATAGTCATATGTCCTCCTCCTCCTAAGGATTCGAGTATTAACTGTACATTTACATCACCAAGTGATCTTCCACTAATGAATATCTCATCTTTTATTTTAACAAAAACAAAAGATGCTTGAATACCTGTAATATTTAGCAGCTCATCCGCTGCCTGTGCAGCTAATACAGTATCTTCTATTTCTTCAGGACATATAGCTATAGCTACATTATTAAATATTGTTACTGACTTTATAATTTCAGCTCTTTTTAAATAAGTTTCTAGATTATCTGCAAATAATCTTTTTACATCTATTGTATCTGCTCCAAGTCTTCTTAAAAATGAAGCAGCTTCAAAGGTTCTTACACCAGTTTTAAAATAAAAGTTTTTTGTATCCACACAAATTCCTGCCAAAAGAGCCTCTGCTTCTATAGGTTTCATTGTAGGTTTTTCTACCATATACTGAATCATTTCAGTAACCAATTCAGATGTAGAAGAAGCATATGGCTCAACATAGCTTAAAAGAGCTCCTTCAATGAAATCTGTAGATTTTCTATGATGATCAACTATAACTATCTTATTAAAACTTTCTACTAAATTCAAGTTTTGCACATATCCTCTACTATGAACATCTACAAGAATTAAAAGACTATTTTTATCTATTTGTTCAATACATTCCTTACTGTTAACAAATGCATTCTCATATTCAACTTCATTCTTTATTTTTTCCATAATAGGTTTTATACTGTTATTGACTTTATCCAACACTATATAGCATTGTTTTTCCAAAAGATTTGATGCCCTATAGAGTCCAATTGCAGCTCCAAGGCAATCTATATCAGGATTTACATGACCCATTATATATACAGCACTACTTTCATTTATTAAATCTACCAAAGCATGTGCTATTACTCTTGCTCTCACCTTTGTTCTTTTCTCTACCTCTTTGGTTTTTCCGCCATAAAAAGATAACTTTTCTCCATTTTTAACTACTGCTTGGTCTCCGCCTCTACCTAAAGCCAACTCTTTAGCAGATGCTGCGTACCCTTCATTTTGTAAAGGATTTTCCCCTCCACGTCCAATACCTATACTTAGAGTTACAGCCAGCTTATTTCCCATATTAATTTCTCTTATGTTATCTAATATTTCGAACTTCTTTTCCATTTCATCTTCAATATATTTATTTTGTATACATAGTACATATTTGTTATCATCATATTTTTTAATCATAGCGTCTAGACTTTGAGCATAGCTATTTATGGTTCTTTCTATCTCAGCTATGATGAGAGGTTTTTTGTCTTCATCAATAGTTTTTACAACATCATCAAAGTTGTCCACCTCCATTAACATTATGGAGTATTTGTTGTAATCTATATTTTCTATTATTTTAACAGCATCTGTAACATCATAGAAATATAATAATAGTATTTTATCTCTAGAGTTGTCTTTATTATCTATAATATTGGCATATATATCATAGTATCTATCCTTAAGCATTGTATTTTTAAATAAATTTTTCTTTCCTTCAAGTACTTGTTTTATATTTAACTCAGTTAATATACTATTTATACTATTTCCTAATATATCCTCTCCTTGAAGTATCATAGAAAATTTTTGATTATACCAAAATACCTCTCCTTCCTTTCCAACCATTACTAGAGGGAAAGGAAGTTTTACTAATGTATTTCTTGTAGCATTGTCTAAATTAGATGAAAAATCTTCAATAAATTTTTTCCATTCATTCTTTTTTACTTTTGTATTTTTTATATTATAAACTACTAACAAACCATATAGGCTAATGGATATTCCCCCTATATAAATATGTCCATATAATATCAAGAATACTATTAAAACTGCTATTATTATCATATACATTTTACTGCTAGTTATAAAATAATTATATTTATTTTCCATAAAACAAGCCTCCAGTTATTCTGTTTTAGGCCTTCTATAGGGATCAAGTTTTCTAAAATCAACTATCATATCTGCTAATCCTAAGAAAATATATATTACAGAAAGCTGTGAAATAACTGTAAAAGTTAACATTAAAACAATAGCTAATCTCGATATTTTGAATCTATATTTTAAATAATATGCCGCTAACGCTAATCCATCCAATATAAATATGAATTGGAGTACGAACATAGATGAAACTTCCAAATATCCTCCAAGATTCATATTACTTTTACTTAACAATAAACCAATTATAAGAAATAAGACTACTATTGTTCCAACTCTTGTATTCACATATATTTTATTAAAAGGTACTATTTCTTTAATATTATATCTAAGCTTTTTTAGTATAGACCTAGTAATAGCATAATTTAAGTACGCTGAAACAAATGAGGATATAATTATTCCAGCTGGTAAAATTTTTAATACAAATTCAGTAGTAAATAAACTTAAAGATTTTTCAATAGGAGCAAATTGATCACTACTTACCCCTAATTTTATATATAGCTGTTTTGACATATCTATAGATTCTCTTAAAGTCTTCAATGTATTATTTATAAAACCAACAATGCCTACTGTATCAATGAAACTTATGTATATCCCAAAATTTATTGCTGTACCAATAGCTAACCCAATTGCCAGTATCAGCATAGTAATACTTACCTTCTTGTCATTTTTAATACAATATCCAAGAGTCATTCCTGTAATTCCAAATAAAATAGATGAAGTAAGAGCTGATAAAGGATTATATAAAATTGATATAAGTATAGCACTGACAAACACTGCTCCTAAAGTAACTTTATAGTTATGTCTAATATACAATAATGTTATTGGTATTGGCAAAATATATGTTCCAAATAAAGAAAATATGGGAACATAAACATTTATGAGTGTGATTACAACCACTATAGCAGTTATTAGTCCTGCTTCTATTAAGGCCTTTGTATTGTATATTCTATTTTCCATGTGCCCCTCCACTACTCCCTTTGTTTTAAGTGATTATATAATTTGCTTAAGTCTTTTCCTTCTTTTTCAATCTTATCTTCTTCAATTATTCCTATCCTAATTTTCTTTCTCATATTCTCATCTACTGCAGTGTGTGAATATCCTAATCTCTCTGATATTAGGTATAATACTATTATTGCACCTGAAATGCAATCAAGAATAGCATCTTGTGCAACATTACTTCCTCTAGTTAGTAACTTGTAAAAATCAGCAATAATACTTAGAAGCTCAGCTTTTAGTTCTTCTATAATTTTTACATTATGCATTATATTAAAATCTTCTTTCTTCATTATAATTCATCCCCTTCAAATTATAATTATATTTTATTTATACGTATATCTGCAACAATAGATGGTTATTTCTGATTCTTGTTTACATATAATCTTATTATACAAAATTTACAATACAATATTAAACTTAATATTGTAATTTTACTAAAAATATCACAAATCTTTATAATAACTATTATTTTCTCTTAACTATTATATTTATAATTATTGCCATATGTCTTTACTTTTCAAACATAATTTTAATATCAATATACGGGAATATATAAAAAAGTTTAAAAATGAACTAACAAAAGAATAGGGTAGATATGTATAATAAAAAAGGATAAAAAATATATTATTCTAAAATATAACTATAAAAATCATATTTGAACAACTATGAAGAATATGAAAAATAGGTTAACCTAAAGTGCTTTAAAGCAATTATAGAATAAATTATAATTTAGGTGTAAATGAATATTATTATTCGTGGTTTTAGTAAATAAAAAAGCGAAGAATAATATGTCTTCACTTTTTTATTTAGCTTATTCTGTTGTAAATGGTAATAAAGCTATATTTCTTGCTCTCTTTATAGCATCAGTAAGTTCTCTTTGATGCTTAGCACAGTTACCAGAAATTCTTCTTGGTAAAATCTTACCTCTTTCAGTAACATATTTTCTTAGTTTATTTATATCTTTATAATCTATAAATTCAGCTTTATCCATACAAAAGCCACAAACTTTTCTTTTAGCTCTTCTCATCTTAGATGAGCCGCCTCTTCTTGCACCATCTCTATTTGGCATAATCTTCCCTCCTTACCTTAGTTAAAATGAGTTAGAATGGGATATCTCCATCATCTACGGGAGTTATATCCGCTCCATAAGCATTTTCATCAAACCCTTGAGTTCTTCCGAATCCTTCAGGTGAATTTTCATTCATTGACGGCATAGCAGATTTATTTCCAGCTCCCCATTCAAGGAATTGAACTTCCTCTGCAATAACTTCAGTAACATACCTTTTAGTACCGTCTTTTGCATCATAGCTTCTTGTTTGAATTCTACCACTAACTCCTATGAGCTTTCCTTTTCCCATATAATTTGCAGTAGATTCAGCCTGTTTTCCCCATACAACTACAGGAATAAAATCGGCTTCTCTTTGACCCTCTTTAGAAAACCTTCTATCAACAGCCAAAGTAAAGGTGGCAACAGCTGTACCAGTTCCAGGAGTGAATTTCAACTCAGGATCCTTGGTTAATCTTCCAATTAAAACAACCTTATTCAATTAAAACACCACCTATTTTTCATTCTTAACTATGATATGTCTTATAACACTATCAGTAATTCTGAATACTCTGTCTAACTCTTTTGGTAATTCAGGATTAGCACTAAAGTTTACTAGAGTGTAATGTCCTTCGCCGACTTTGCTTATTTCATAAGCAAGTTTTCTCTTGCCCCAAGCATCAACGTTGTCGATTACTCCTCCACCATTTTCAATTACGCCCTTAAACTTTTCAACGTTAGCTTTAACAGCTTCTTCGTCTAATGATGGGTGTAATATGAATATAGTTTCATACTTTCTCATTAGATTTCACCTCCTCCCCTTGGACTAACGGCTGTGTTTTACACAGCAGGGATTACATCTTAATATTTTATCACTTATTTAACTAGAAATCAATATATTTTTTATTCTTGTTGATTTTGTTTTACTATCTTTTTTACATCTTTCTCAAATTTGCTTCTTGGCAGCATTACAATTCTATTACAAATACAACATTTTATTTTTATATCAGCACCAAGTCTTATTATTTCCCATTCTTTACTGCCACAAGGATGTTCCTTTTTCATTTCCACAATATCACCTAGGTAAAAAACCTTAACCATTAATATCACTCCTTTACAATTTTCATCTTTGGATAAGGTATCCTTATATTTGCCTTCTTTAAGCCTTCTCTTATTTCTTTTCTAAGTTTCATTTCTGTATCCCACTGGGTCATTGGTTTTACTTTTCCAGCAACTCTTATAGTAATACTTCCTTCCTTTAAAGCTGATACTCCTAAAACATTTGGTCCTTCTTTGACACATTCATTTTCATTCTTAAATCTTTCACATATACCAGATATAATTTCTATAGTGTTATCAACATCTTCATCATACTCTATATCAACATCAACTGAAATTCTTATATTTCCTCTTGAATGATTCGTTACCTTTGTAATAAGCCCATTAGGGATTACATGTAGATCTCCATTGAAATCTCTTATCTTGGTAACTCTTAGTTCTATGCTTTCTACTATTCCGCCTTTATCGTCAATATTAATATAATCTCCTACAGAAAACTGATCTTCAAAAAGTATAAAGAAACCATTGATTATATCTTTAACAAGACTTTGCGCCCCAAAACCAACAGCAACTCCGCCTATACCCGCAAAAGTTAAGCCAATTCTATTGCTTCCCAATATAGTTTCAACTATAGAGACAATACCAAAGAAATATACACAGTATCTTAAAATACTCTTTAAAATAGCCCCTGCAGTCTTAGCCTTTCTTTCATCTAAAGAAATTCTAAAATTTTTTTGTTTTGTTACATATCTTTCTATAGCTTTGTTTCCTAATTTAATTACTACATACATTAAAAGTAAAACCATTATAATTTTTACTAATATAATCCCAAAATTATAAACATCTTGTTTTTGTATATCAAAATTTCCCACTTGCATCGTTCCTTTATCTAAATCTAATCTGAAGTTAAACATTTTTCTAAGACTTTCCATACCCTTTCCTCCAAAAATTCTACTTATACTACTACAAATATTTAATAAGTTTTAATTTTATACTACAAAAATTATTATACTTAGTATAGTTAATCTTTATTATACTTATAAAATTTGATTTTTACATTTCTACTGCTTTATATTTCATGCCTTCATTAATATAAACATTTTTTATACTTAGTTCTCCTGCTTCTATTAAGCTTTTAACCTGACTTATAAACTTATCATTAACTCTAATACTTATACCACAGCTTCTAGTTATTCCTGTAGGTGTTGGCATAATATCCAATTTTATATTTTTTCCCTTTAATATATTTTCAGCACTAATGGCTCCATGAGTATTTTCAAATGTTAATATATAATAATTATTCATATATTTATTAAGTTCTTAATATAGAACTATACCTCCTTCCTAATATTTACCTATTATTACATATACAATTATTATAGTTTAGTTTATAATTATATATATAATTCAATGCTACATTTAATAATTTAAAACTAAATTGCATGCTTTTATCTAATATTATAACAAAATTTTTATAAACTGCTTAAAATATTTAATTTTTACACACTATATTTATACATTACCACTATAGATATATAATTTATAATTTTTTAGTTTGTTTATCTATATATTAAGTTAACTTATTGTTATTATCAATAACATTTAAGTGTCTAAAAAAATATATTACAGGGTATTAGGCATTTTAATGTGCATTACATAACACAAATACTTTAAGATCAGTCTAATATGGAGGTAAAAATATGAAAATCTATTTAGATAACGCAGCTACCACATATCCTAAACCTGATGAAGTTTATTGTTCTGTATTAAATTATATGAAAAACATAGGTGCAAATCCTGGTAGAGGTGGATATCATAATGCCTTAGAAGGCGATAGAATTGTTTATAGTTGTAGAGAGGCATTGATGAACTTATTTAATTTTGATAAGTTAGAAAATGTAATATTTACAGCAAATATTACTCAATCTCTTAACATACTTTTAAAAAATACTATAAAAGATGGGTGGCACGTTATAACATCTTCTATGGAACACAACTCAGTTCTTCGACCACTTTCTTCGGTAAAAAAATCTAAAAAAATTGAATTAGATATACTTGATTGTTCAGAAGATGGAATTATTGATGTTGAGGATTTTAAAAAATCTATAAAACCTAATACAAAATTAATAGTGCTTTCTCACTCTTCAAATGTTATAGGAAGTATTCAACCATTAGAAACTATTGGCAAAATATGCAAGGAACACAATATATACTATATTATAGATTCTGCACAATCAGCTGGTTCTATACCTGTGGATTTCTGTAAATTACAATGTAGTGCTTTAGCATTTACTGGACATAAAGGTTTATTAGGTCCTCAAGGCATTGGTGGTTTTTTGATAGATGATAAATTAAACAAAGAAGTTGTATCCTTCATTGAAGGTGGAACTGGAAGTTCATCGCAAAGCATAATTCAACCTGAGTTCCTTCCAGATAAATTTGAAAGTGGAACATTGAATGCTCCAGGTATTGCAGGTTTACTTGCTGGTATTAATTATATAACTCAAGAGGGAATTTGCAGCATAAAAGAAAGGGAATCCGAATTATGTCAACATTTTACCGATAATCTATTGAATATTCCCTCTATTAAAGTCTATGGATTAAAAGAGTCTTCATTAAAGACTCCTACAATTTCAATTAACTCAACAAAAGTTAACAATGCAGAGCTTGGTTTCATACTTGATAAAGAATTTGGTATAATGGCTAGAACAGGATTACACTGTGCTCCTCTTGCCCATAAAACTATAGGTACGTTTCCTGCTGGAACAATAAGATTTAGTCTGGGACCTTTTAATGATAAAAAGGATATAGATTATACTCTGCATAGTTTAAATTCAATATTAAAAAGGATGTGATATTTTATATGTCTGAACTATTAAATAAAATTGATAAAATATTTCTTTTCTTCGTGTTGTATACAATTATTTTCATGGCTTTCTTCCGCACTTTAAACTATACGCTGCCATTTGTACTTGCACTCTTATGTGCTATGATTTTAAAAAAACCTACATTATTTATCGTAAATAAGTTTAAAATAAAAAATTCTATAGCTTCACTTATAACTACAATTATATTTTTTGCTTTAATAATATTTATTTTTTCTTGGGGAATTACAAATATAACTCAAGAAGCTATACAGTTAGGTAAAACTACACAACTATATTTATCAAAGAATTCATCGGATATATATAATTCCTTTAACAAGCTTCAAAAATATTACAACAACTTAGATCCATATATAATATATACAATAGAAAACAATTTCTCAAGTTTTATAAATAAGTTATCAACTATTACTGTAAGTATAACTGGTAAATTAGTGTCAATCTTGATAACATTTTTAACATCTGTACCTTACATATTGATGGTTATCTTATTTACTCTGCTTACTACATATTTTTTTACTAAAGATATAACTTCAAATGAAAACAAAATTTTAAGCATTATTCCTGAAAATAAAACTGATAAATTGTATTACATATACGTTGAAGCAAAAAAAATGCTTACAAGTTATATGTTATCCTACATGCTCATTATCGGAATTACCTTTATCGAAACCCTAATTGTTTTTATTGTATTTAGAGTTAAATATGCTGCAATTTTAAGTGTTATTTGTGCAATTGCCGATCTTCTTCCTATATTAGGCATAGGGGCTATCTATATACCACTTGCTATTATTTACTTCTTTATTGTAAAAAATTATATCGTTGCATTTGGTATAATTATTTCTTATATTATAATATCCATTGTAAGACAAATAATTGAGCCTAAAATAGTATCTTCTTCATTAGGAATTCATCCAGTGGCAGTTCTTGCAGCCTTATTTATAGGTCTTAAAGCTAATGGTCTTTCTGGGATAATATTTTGTATCTTCCTTGTTGTATTTTATAATATTCTAAAAAGAGTTGAGATACTATAATATATATATAAGTCTAACCTCATACTTTTAAAAAGTATGAGTTTTTTTAAATAATAAAAATAATATATAATAACTAAGTCTTTATATATTATTTTTATTACACACGTATAAACAACTTCTATGTGGTTAAAATTTATAGCATAGGAGGTTTTTGTATGTTGAATAAATTAGTAATAGATCCATCATTAAAAAGCTCAATCATTATTTTAAGGGATATACTAAGTAATGAAATATACCCCATAACAAAGTCTGGAAGACCTATAGTTATATTATGTATAGGAACTGATAGGTCAACAGGTGATAGTCTTGGACCATTAGTTGGAGATAAATTAAAATTTTTGATGAGAGATAAAGTATACCTATATGGAAACTTACAATATCCTGTTCATGCAAAAAATCTTGTTGATATACTTAGTGAAATCAATGAAAAATTTAATAATCCCTATGTAATAGCTATAGATGCTTGTCTTGGCAGTATACAGAATGTTGGAAAAATAGTAGTTGAAGAAAAGCCGTTATCTCCGGGTTCTGCCATGAATAAGAAATTACCTAAGGTTGGTAACTTAAGTATAACTGGAATAGTAAATATCTCTGGTGCTATGGAATTCATGGTATTGCAAAATACTAGATTATTTACCGTAATGCAAATTGCCGAAGTGATTTCAAAAGGATTATATCACTCTATAATAAAAACTATTGGTGGAAAAAAAGCAAGTAACATACTTGGAAATAAAATATCAGAAAATATGTAAGCTTACTTAACTAAAATTTATGTAAAATTAAGCAAAAGTAAATTTTTTATCAAAATAAATTACTATAAACTCTATTACTTAATATGTACTCTATTTCGTCTATAGTTTTGCTACCACAATCAATTATTAGAGTACCTTCTCTCCTTATACTATTATTCATACTTAAATTTGATAGACCTCCATTTTTTAAATTACATATTATAGCATCACACAATGTATTATTATTTTCGTTTAGTATATCGTAGCCTCTTTTTTCTAATTCTTCTTTTATGTAGCTTAAATCATTTGAAACAAATATTTTCATAATAAAGACCTCCTATCAAGGAATATTATTCCCTGATAGGAGGTCTTTTATTCAATATACTATTTAACCTAATACTTTATTTACACAATTTTGTAACACTTGTCTTTCTTCCTGTGATAACTCATATCTTGATATACCTCTATCTACTGGTTTAGCATAAGTAGTACTTTCATTTCTTCCGTAAATGCCTGTAATTATAACACCATCATTGTTATCATCTACCATTGCTATAGAAAAGCTTAAATCACTTCCTACATCTTCAAATGCTCTATACCTAATTATAGATACTTTTTGTACACACCCTTTTAATTTAATATTTAAACTATTATACAATTCTTTCATATACTCAGTATCTTCTTTTACTTTATCTATTTTATCTAAGTATCCTATAATTAATCCTTCTAAGTTTTTGCTATCTACTCCTCGCATAAATTTTCTATACTTTTTCTCTAATATATTTAATGATCTTAATATAACTACGAACATAATAAATAATACTATTACAATTACTAAAAGAGCTACTATTATATAGATTTGTAGGCTGCTTATTATGTTTATAAAGTTTTGCATACTTTTTCTCCTTCCGTCAATGTTTCACGTGAAACAATATAATATTTATATAAAAGTATTATAAATCTAATATATCTAATATTCTCTGTAAATCTTCTTGTGAGTAATATTCAATTTCTATTCTTCCTTTATTTTTTTTGTCTAACAATGATACTTTAGTGCCAAATAAATTCTCTAATCTTTCTTTTATATCTACATAATATGGATTTTGTGAATCAATCTTTTCTCTGCTTTTGTTATTCTGCAAATTAATATTTTTAATAAGCTTTTCTATTTCCCTAACATTTAATCCATCATCTATTATTTTCTGAGCTAGTTCATACTGCAATTCTTTGTTATTTACACTCAACAAAGCTCTGCCATGTCCCTCAGTTATTACCCCATCAATTAGATATTCTTGAACTCTTTTATCTAGATTTAATAATCTTAAACAATTCGTTATAGCTGTTCTTGATTTTCCTATTTTTACACTTAACTCTTCATGGGTTAAATCAAAATCTTCTGTTAACTTTCTGTAGGCTAATGCTTCTTCAATAGGGTTAAGATCTTGTCGTTGAATATTTTCTATTAGTGAAACCTCTAAAATTTCTTTATCTGATAGATCCATTATTATAGCTGGTATCTCTTTTAATCCTGCTAATTTAGCAGCCCTCCATCTTCTTTCACCTGCAATAATAACATATGTATCTTTATAATTTTTTAAGATAACTGGTTGAATTATACCATGTTCCTTAATAGACTGAGACAATTGAATTATCTTTTCCTCGTCAAAACTTTTTCTTGGTTGTCCACTATTTGCTTTGATCAAATTTATATCTACAGTATTTATGCCTTGATTTTTATTTAATTCCTTATCTAATACATTGTCCTCTGGTATTAATGCTCCTAATCCTTTGCCTAGTCCAAATTTTTTATTCAATGTAGTTTCACTCCTTTTGCATTCTTAAAAACTCTTCCGTTAGTTTCTCATAAGCTTCTGCACCTTTACATTTATCATCATAAAGCACTATGGGCAAACCAAAGCTAGGAGCTTCAGCTAACCTAATGTTTCTTGGAATAGCTGTATCATACACTTTATCATTAAAATATTTTTTTACTTCCGAAACAACTTCGCTTGATAACCTAGTTCTTCCGTCATACATACTCATTATTACACCTTCAATTTCAAGATTTTTATTTAAAGATTTTTTAACAAGCTGTATTGTATTTACTAGTTGACCAACTCCCTCTAAAGCATAAAATTCACATTGGATAGGAATAAGTACAGTATTAGACGCTGAAAGGGCATTTATTGTGAGTAAACCTAATGAAGGTGGACAATCTATAAAAATAAAATCAAAATTAGCTTTCATGTTACTAATTTTTTCTTTTAAAATAGCCTCTCTGTTTTCCTTATTTATAAGTTCTACTTCTGCACCGGCTAATTCCATAGTAGATGGAATTATAAAAAAGTTATCTATTAACTCACACTTTTTCATTGCATCATCTAATCCTATATCACCGGTTAACACATCATAGGTAGACTGGTTTAGACTTCTTTTATCAAATCCAAGTCCGCTAGTAGTATTCCCTTGAGGGTCTATGTCAATATTTAAAACTCTATATCCCTGCATTGCTAAATACGATGCTAAATTTATGCTAGTAGTAGTTTTACCTACTCCTCCCTTTTGATTAAATATAGATATAACTTTCATTATTGCACCACCTTTCTTATAAAACATTATAATTTTAATTCCAACTTTAATTATATATTTTTATAAAAAATATTAAAAGTATTTTAAGATAATTTAATTAAAAAATCATACAAATTGAAATTTACCTGAAATATATATACCTAAAATATATACTTATATGGCTTCATATTTAATTGAAATAATATAAGTATAGTAGACAATAGCTTATCTTTGTAAAAGATATAGGGTTCCAGACTTGAAACTTAAGTTATACGTAGAAATATGTTGACAGAACTGAAAGCACATTTAAAAACTTTTTTATCAGTCTTAGTGAAGTTTTTTAGAAAATCTTAGAACCTTAGATTGCTTGATCGAAGCGAGTTTATCGAAGGTTCTTATTTTATCCGATGACTATCCGCTCTAATACTCCCATCTTCTTCAAAGTGGGAGTAAAGAGCGGCTACGTCCTTGAATAACGACTTCTAAGCTTCAGAGGGAGTCAAAACTCCACCTGAAGCTTAGAAGTCTGTTTATATGAAACTCATCTTCCTTATGTCAGATGAGTAAGTGATTCGCACAAAATCACAGATTTTGGCTCTGTGCTTAAAACATGAACTTTAGACTGATTAAAAGTTTTTAACATGCTGAAGTTTGGCAATATATTTCGGAGTATAAGTTAAGTTTTCACTGCGGAACCCCATATAGGGTTTCTAAGTCTAAACTTAACTTATACAGAATAATTAAATTTCTTCTCCAAATACTAAATGTACGGAGAA